>JBCBJE010000606.1:0-4021 GCA_038523735.1 Cyanobacteria bacterium J06626_18
CAGCCGTTGGCAATCTGGTGCTGTACGTACCCCTCATCTTGCTGGTCATGATCACGGCTCTTGTTCTATCGCTGGGATCTTTTCGTCTGGCAGGGATTGTGGCCTTTGTTGCTATCGGCTCGGTGGGGATGGCTTTGTTCTCGCTTAAGGTGTTTGGCTCTTTACTGGGGTTCATGGCGATTGTCGGCACGATGGGCTTAGTCGGTATCGCTATCAACGGCGCCATTATTGTGCTGTCGGCATTCAATGAAGATCCCAACGCTCGTCAGGGTGACCCGCGAGCTGTTCAAGAAGTTGTCGTTAAGGCAACCCGCCATGTTTTGACGACGACTATTACTACTATGGTGGGCTTTGTCCCGCTGCTGATGGATGGCGATCCGTTCTGGCAACCGCTAGCGATCGCGATCGCCGGTGGCATCGGCGGTTCACCTTTCTTAGCCCTGTACTTTACCCCCGCCGCTTACCTATTACTGAAGCGCCGGAAACCAACACCCCACAGACCTCAATCCGTAGAAATGGGGGATGTCACACGACTGGAAAACACTCCTGTTTGATTGCATCAGGATGCATCTATGTTGCTGGTTGTTCGTTGTTCGTTAATGGTTAACGGTGTTGGGGCGAGGTATCTGGTGCGTAGAGTTTCGCGGCCTCCGGTGGCGAATCCAACCCCCAGTGCAATACTGTGGTTAACCTCACCAGCCCGCCCCTTTCGGGAGGTTCTAGGACGACGGAACGTCCTAGTCGACAGCAGAGACGCGAAATTTCGCGTCTTTACGGTCATCTCTGTTTCCCTATCAAGGATATTTGGGTGCAAGGACAGCGAAATGGCCTCTCCCTCACATCCCCGGAATTGTCGCCTTACCGCCCCAACCTGAGATGTGTGTACACCGTAGCCCCATCTCCCCATCACTCCCCCATTGCAAATCGTCAGATTTTCTTAGGTCTTGATCCCTGGTTCTTTAAGGCAAGATCAAACCACATAACCTGCTCATCAGGGAGTGAGGCCCCCCATGCACTTTCCACTATGGCACTATCTCAAACAGCCCCTATGGGATAAAGATAATCCCATCATTCTCAATCCACTTGCGTACTGGCGCTGCTATAAAGTTTGGTATCTTGATCGGTGCCGTGACAACGCTTTTCTCGAACAGTGCTGGGACGTAAATTATCAGGATTTCGTGATGCGGCATGAAGATCTCTGCAATCGCACAGCTGCGGAAGAAGATCCCGTGTGGCTGCTAGAACGATGCTGGCATCTGGCCAGACGCAGCCTTTATTCCTTCAATCCTGAGAACGACTACGAAGAGACCGATCATCCTGAGAATCATCCTTCGGAAACCGAACACTCCTGATCGCCCCTTGTGAGTACTTGAACCGAGTTAAGTTAGCGAAGTTTTTTATTGCAGGATGACTTCTTTCCTGAAATCACCGCATTGTTGACTTCTGCGCATTCGCGCAACAGTCGGGCGAGGCGATCGCCATAGGCTGTCCCCTCAGTCGCCAGACTCAGGGAACGAATGGTGCGCTGTCACAGCTGCACGTCCAAACGGTCTTCCAGCTTGGTAATCCGCTTACTGATGGCTGGTGGAGTTTTGCTCAGCGATCGCGTAGCCGCACTCAAACTACTCCCGCAATCCAAGTAGCGTCACTTTTATCGCGCTGGCGGATTTGGGCTGGGGTAAGCCCTTGGTGGCGGAGCGCTCGCAAGCTGCGAGCGCCATCACGCTTCGCCAATCGCTTCCCAGTCTCATCGCGCATCAGAGGGCAGTGATAGAAGGCAGGTATCTCCCAGCCCAAAGTGCGATAGAGCAGAATCTGCTTTGCCGTTGAGAGCAGCAAATCTTCGCCGCGGACCACCTCGGAAATAACCATTGTTGTGTCATCGACTACGACTGCGAGTTCGTAGCTAGGCAACCCGTCCCGCCGCCAGACAATAAAGTCACCAAAGTCTTGACCTGCGATAAAAGACTGAGGACCGAGGTTTTGGTCAACGAAGGTAATGGCCTCGCCATCCGGTACGCGCAAGCGCCAATTGACTGTGCCGGGTGCATTGACAGGTTCCCAATCATCAGGACGTAGATGTATGGGAAAGATAATTTCGCGATCGCCTTCATGGGGGGCGCTCAGGGCTTGGGCGACGTCCTTGCGCGAGTGGGGGCTGGGATAGATAGCACGGGTTTGATGGAGGCGCTGCCAAATTTGTCGGTAGAGCGCGGTGCGATCACATTGGTGGTAGGGGCCATAGTCGCCACCAATATCGGGACCCTCTTGCCACCGAAACCCAAACCAGGTCAAGTCTTCCAGTAAATCGGTGGCGTATTGGGGTTTGCAGCGATCGCGATCTAAATCTTCAATGCGTAAAATTAGCGCCCCACTAAATTGTTGTGCCCGCTGCTGGGCCGTCCAAAAGGTTTTGGCATGGCCCAAATGCAGATGCCCGGTCGGGGTCGGAGCCAGTCGCCCTCGGTAAGGTTGTTGTGAATCGGCAGGTGTTGCTAAGGGGACCATATGCAAGGTCCTTGTCTAGAGCAGGTTTTGAGCGAAAGCAATAGGACTTCCCGATCGATGTTGACTGAACCTGCCCCTACGGTGATTTTTCGGTTTTTGGTTACCCTTCTACCCTTTCGCCCCATTATTCCCTTCTACCCTCCAAGACGGTGGGCATTGGAGTTTGGTGAGGTGCTGATAGGCTCTCCCACAAATCAATGCCCACCCTACGACTTCAATCCCCACTCCCTCTGCTCCCGCCTTCCTCACCCCTGGTTGACAAACTGATTAAAGCTAAGCTCGTTGACGCGGTTCCAGCTGTATATTTCTTCGCGAAAGGCTTTCCAATTGTCGTACACTTCCCGGAAGGTTGTGTCATTGTTGGCATCTTGCTCCAAAATTTCAACGGTAGCTTGCTCCGCCGCTTGAAGAATTTCGTTACTGTAAGGTCTGAGTTTTACCCCACTGTCTACCAACCGCTTCAGCGCTGCCCCATTCAGTGCATCATACTGGGACAGCATATTGAGGTTTGCTTCGTAGGTCGCGGTTTTCAAAGCTTCCTGATACTCCGGAGGGAGGGCGTTCCAAGCTGGCAAATTAACCTGCAGTTCTAGGGATGCACCCGGTTCCCACCAGCCTGGATAGTAGTAAAAGTCGGCAGCATCGGCGAGGCCCAACTTTTCATCATCGTAGGGTCCAACAAACTCAGCTGCATCAATGGTATTCCGATCCAAGGCTAAAAAGATTTCGCCCCCGGGCAATACCTGGACATTGACATCGAGCGCTGCCATCACCTTGCCGCCGAGGCCAGGGATCCGCATCTTCAGTCCTCGTAGGTCTGCAAGTGATTGGACTTCGCGCTTGAACCAGCCACCCATCTGCACCCCTGTATTACCAGCCGGAAAATTGATGATCCCGAAGTCAGCGTAGAGCTGATGCATGGTATCCAACCCCCCACCGTGATACAGCCAAGCATTTTGCTGCTGGGCGTTCAGACCAAAGGGGATCGTCGTCCCGAAAGCCAACGCCGGATTTTTGCCTACGTAGTAATAGCTAGCCGTATGGCCGCACTCCACGGCTCCAGACTGCACGGCATCCAGCACCTCAAGACCCGGCACGATTTCACCGGCAGCGTAGCTTTTGATGATAAATCGGCCCCCTGTGAGCGTGCTGACGCGATCGCCGATAGCTAACGCACTGCCAAAAATGGTATCGAGCGCTTGGGGCCAGCTTGTAGCCATGCGCCAGTCTACCGAAGGCAAAGCTGGCGAACTGGCATCGTTTGGGGCGGAGGGCGGTGTCGAACCCTGACCACACGCTGCGGTAGCGATCGCCGTGCTAGTCCCGACTCCGATGTAGCTAATGATGTCTCGACGTTTCACAGTCTCGTTCCCTGTATGACTACCTTGTCTCGCTGAGTACTTGTATCAGGTAATATCGCTGCAGTCACGCAGCTACATAGTAGTTTGATGGGGTGAGGCATCAAAATCGCTGTTTGCCTGATACTGAACTTGACGAAGTGAAATCAGCTCAG
>JBCBJE010000607.1:0-4021 GCA_038523735.1 Cyanobacteria bacterium J06626_18
GGAATAGCCGTAGGAGCTGCCGTTCTGATGATTCAGTTCAAACTGCTCTAGCAGCAAAACTTTCTTGCCAGCTTTTGCTAGGTAGTAAGCAGCCGCACTACCAACCCCGCCAGCACCAATCACGATGGCATCGAAATGTTGAGCCATTGCCGTTGTTTCTCCCTGATAAGCCTATGAGTCAAGTACGTGAGAAACCCGGTTTCTTGTTTAAGAACAGGATGCGCTGCTCATCTTTTGAGAAACCGGGTTTCTGGGGGCTATTGAGCGATCGCCTCTTCAGCGGCCATCATCCCTTCGGCGTCCTGCAAATTGTGCGCCTCAATCATAGCCAGCTCTTGATTCAGTCCTCGATATAGGCTATAGCACATTACTAACAGCACGACCGCGAACGGCAAACCAGTCGTGATAGAAGCGGTTTGTAGAGCCTGTAGACCACCGCCTAATAGCAGCACAGCAGCAACCACACCTTCCATCACGGCCCAAAAAACCCGTTGAGGCACAGGTGAATCCAGCTTGCCACCCGAGGTCAAGCTGTCAACGACGAGAGAGCCTGAGTCAGAAGAGGTGACGAAGAAGACCACAACCAGCAAAATACCGACGAAAGAGGTGATTGCCGTCAGAGGCAGCTGTTGCATCATCACGAAGAGCGCGGTTGCCACGTTCTCACCTACGGCGGTGCTGATCACACCTCCCAAATTCTCGCTTAGCTCCATCGACATTGCCGTGCCGCCAAACACCGACATCCAGAGAAACGTCAGAATTGATGGCAGCAGCAGTACACCCAGGATGAATTCGCGAACCGTACGACCTTTGGAGACGCGGGCAATGAAGATACCGACGAAAGGCGACCAAGAAATCCACCAGCCCCAATAGAAGACAGTCCAGTTATTCTGCCAGGCAGTTCCTTCAAAGGTTTCGGTCCAGAAGCTCAGTGTCGGCAAAGACGCGACATAGTAGCCAGTTACCTGAACAAAAGTCCCCAGAATAAACAGTGTCGGCCCCACCACAAGCACAAAAGTCATGAAAATGGCTGCCAAAATCATGTTGAGCTCACTCAGGCGGCGAACCCCTGCATCGAGGCCCGACACAACAGAGGCCGTTGCGAATCCAGTGATAATTGCAATCAGACCAACCTGGATTGGTGTGCTAATGGGTAAGCCTACCAAGAAGTTGAAGCCAGCGTTTACCTGCTGGACGCCAAATCCGAGCGAAGTTGCCAACCCGAATAGAGTAGACGCCACAGCTAAAATATCGATCGCGTTACCAGCCCAGCCGTAGATGCGATCGCCCAAGATGGGATAAAACACCGAGCGAATCGTCAGCGGCAAGCCCCAGTTGTAAGCAAAGAAAGCAAGCGAGAGTCCCACAATGGCATAAATGCCCCAGGCATGGAGTCCCCAATGGAAGAAGGTAATACCCAATGCCTGCTGTGCCGCCTCTTGTGACATCGGTTCAATTGCGCCGATAATGGCTGGCGGATCTTGAAAGTGGAAAATGGGCTCAGCAACGCTCCAGAACATGAGACCGATCCCCATGCCGGCGCTGATCAGCATGGCAACCCAGGCAAATGTGGGAAACTCGGGCTGAGCGTTTTGCCCGCCCAGGCGAATTTTGCCAAATTTGCTGAAGGCCAGAAGGATAGCAATTCCTAAAAAGAGGCTGACGGACAGGATGAAGAACCAGCCCATACCTTCGGCAATGAAAGACTGAACATTACCGAAGGCTGTCTCAGCGGGCTCTTGAAAGACTAGGGTCACTGCGACAAACAGCAGAATTAATCCAGCCGAAACGATAAAGACTTCCGGATGGAAGTCAAAGCCGTAGCCAGTGACGTTGCGATCGCCCGGTCGACGACTACTACGAGGGCGATAAGTTGGAGGAGGCAATGGTTCTTGCCCGTGCAAAATCGGATCTTGGTTAGTCATGGGTGAGGTTTACTCCGCAAAAACAGGCCCATTGAAATGAGCCTTTGTAAAGATCAAATCCTTGCTTCAACAACCTGCAAACGAGATACCATCCACTGCTACTTCGGAATCTGCGCTCATATATCTTTACAGGCAGACATCCGAGCCACAAAACCCGAGCCGATACGCCTGACATACTGCTACTACCGACGGACAACGCTTGAAATGAACCTGGCATTCACGGCATAGACATCCTTAGTGCCTCAACATAATCTGTCCAGAAACAGGGCTTCTGTCTTCAGATATACAGTCGTTACTACAAGTTTTTAATCTCATCATTTCCTGATAATAGAGGGTTTTGCGCAGGTGAATACTTAAACTTTTCTATATTGGCAAAAAAGTTCAAAAACCCTGTGGTTCGGCGTCTCCAGGGCATCTAGCGAGTAGCCCGCTCACTAGCGTTCAGCTCCATTCCAGTTCTCCAAAGCGCCTAAAAATCAATCGTTACGAGACTTCGACCAGTGTAAGTGTTACCGACTAAAAATCCTTCAAAAAACATTTGAAAACTGTAAAACAGAAAACATTCTTTGAGGGATGTCAGATCTTATCTTCTATTTTCAACACTTGTAATGACAAGTGGGAACGTCCCTGATTGTCAGGTTGAGAGAGGTTAAGAGATTTTCTGTGTAAGCGGCTCCTGTAGCTGGTTTTCAGATTTTTCGTCGACTCAGTCAACCCATATTCGTACTGTAGGTTCACGATCAGCGAGGCAGAGTATGCACCAAGAGAATGCAATTACTCCATGCTCTGATATAGCTCTAGTTAGCGACTTTAAGAGTCTGCAAACATCAGGTTCTTATTTAAAGTCAGCAACTCTTGATTTAGAGCTTCATCAACAGTTTGGGTTGACGGCTGAAGCTTACACCAGCACTCGTCACCTCGAACAAGAGTGTCAAACACTCTTTAGCCAGTACTGGGTCTGTGTCGGGTTGGCCTCCGATGTTCCGAATCCTGGAGATGTGTATCCTACTGAAGTGGCAAAGATGCCGATTGTGCTGGTGCGCGATGGTCGCAAGTCAAGCCCCGACGGCACGTATCCACTACGCGCCTTTCATAACATCTGCAGTCATCGAGGATTGCAGCTAGTCAATAAACCCTGCAACGTGCAGGGTAATCTCCGATGTCCCTATCATTCCTGGTCCTACAAGCTAGACGGTTCGCTCAAGGGAACGCCCCACTTCGGCGGCTATTACAAAGATTCCTATGTCGGTTTTGACCGCGCGAGCAAGGGACTCAAACCTATTCGCTGCGAGCAGTGGTTCGACCTTGTGTTTGTCAATCTGTCTGGTGACGCGCCGCCTTTGGAAACGTATCTACAGCCCGTTAGCGATCGCTGGTCCGGCTATGCTTTCAGCCTGCTGCGCCGCGAACCCCGTGAAGTCAGCCTAAAGTGCAATGCCAACTGGAAACTCGCCGTCGAAAACTTTTCCGAAAGCTATCACCTAAGCTGGGTTCATCCCGACCTCAATAGCTGTTCCCGTATGGAAGATCACTTTGGCTTCGAGGTTGGCGATACCCATGTGGGGCAGGGCAGTTTGCTTTACAAACGTGGGGTTTTAGAGGGGCGATCGCTGCCCACCTTTCCCAATCTACAAACCATGGGCAAACAAACCGTCGCTGAATACATCACCGTTTTCCCAAACCTCATGCTGGGCATCCACCCCGATTATTTCCTCGTCTTCACCGTCGATCCCATCCATCCCGACCAATCCACCGAACGCATGGTGTTTTACTTCGTCGGCGATGACGCTATGACCCCTGAAAATGAAGCACTTCGCCACCTACCCATCGACCTCTGGCAAGTTACCAACGACGAAGACATCGAAATGATCGAACGGATGCAAATTGGCCGCCAGTCCCCTAGCTTCGATGGTGGTTGCTTTTCACCCGAACTGGAGCAAACCGTCTATCGGTTCCAACAGAAGGTGGCGCAGGCGGTTAAGGGAGTAGAAGGGTAGGAGGGTAGTGGGTAGTGGGTGAGGGGAAGAGGGGTAGGGGTAGGGGGTAGTGGGTGAAGCAAAATCCTGTAAGGGCGAGGCATTTGGCCCGTATTACAC
>JBCBJE010000608.1:0-4011 GCA_038523735.1 Cyanobacteria bacterium J06626_18
ATCAAAAAGCACATGCGTTCGGAGCAGGCCGTGACCGAAGTGGTGGCTGAGATTGGGAGCGGAGAGGATAGGCAAGGGAATGGAGGGGCAAGGGGAGAGGGGGAGAGGGGGAGAGGGGGGGATGGGAAAGCCGTAAGGTGGGCATTGCATCACTACGACGAGATCAAACCTTGACCAGCAAGCAATGCCCACCTACCAACGATCAATTAATAACCAAGAGCCAAGAACCCTCTACAGCTTTCGATCAAGAAACCATTCGTAGCCTGCTTTGAGCTGTGCTTTGCCGTTGGTTGCGACGATGCTGCCGTGGGCGGGGATGACGCGATCGAAGTCCCAGGTGAGTACTTGGCGGATGGAGGTTGCGACTTTATCTTTGTCGCGGGTGCCCCATTTCTCTAGAAGTGAGGGCTTGAGGCTGCTATAGCTGCCAATGATGCGGGCCGCGAGTTGGGTGCCTAGACTGCTGCTTTGGTCAAAGTTAAAGGCAATATCAGCAAGGATAAGTGTGTGACTGGGTCGATGATGGAAGACCGTTTCATTGGCTTGGACGATGCCCCTTGGCAAGATTGCTTCAAAGCCTTCAAAGGGTAGGTAGTCGAGTTCGTCGGCAAAGGTGCCTGTCTGGTTTAGCAGGGCATCAAGCTTTAGGTCGGGACGTTTTTCCGTGAGTCCTTCAACGCCCCAAACTTTGGCCTCTGGGTAGAGGGCTTGAGCTTGGTTGACGAATAAATGATGAAAGAGGTTGGGAGCGATGATGTGCCGCACGGTTCCTAGTTCATCAAGGATAGGGCGATCGCTTGCGCGCAGCGATATGGGTGAAAGCAAGACCAGATCGCCGTTGCTGAGACACACGATGGTCATGCGGGTGCCGACCTCAAGACCAAGGAAACGCAGGGGTTGGGAGGTGATCCAGAGATTGTGGGTGATGGGGATGAGGTTCATGGGAGTGGAGGGGTGGATGGTCAGGGGCGCGGCATGTGGGGAGACATCTTCGGGATTCTCCGAAATATTTCGGCTCAAATGCCTCGCCCGTAAAGGATGTAAATTTCGTAATTGATTTTTGGAAAGGAATTGCGTCCAAATTCCCTGCCCGTACGTCAGAAGATATCGGCGGGGTCGGCGGTGCGGAGTTTGCGAAGGGCGATCGCACCCGAGACGGAGCACATAACGACGGTCAAGACAAATACGGTAATAGCGCGCCGGGTGGTCATGGTGATGGGCAACATGGTGGCGGCGGCAGCCAGGTAGTAAAGGCCAAAGGCGAGGGCGATGCTAGGGATATAGCCTAGAACGGCTAGTATCAGGGCTTCTTGGATGAGCACTCGCAGCAGATAGTTATCGGTGTAGCCCATGGCCTTGAGGGTGGCGTATTCGGGCAGGTGCTCGGACACGTCGGAATAGAGAATTTGATAGACGATGACGATGCCGACGATGAACCCAACGCTGACGCCGAGGCCAAAAATGAAGCCAATACCCGTGCCGTTGGCCCAGTACTCGCGCTCGATCTGAGCAAAGTCTTCGGTGGAGCCAATCAGAACGTCATCTGGCAGTACTGCTTCGAGTTCAGCGCGCACCTGCGCTAGATCAACATCCGGATTGAGGTCGATTAGCCCCACTTCAATTTGGTGAGGATTACGACTGGGGAAGAGCTGTAGAAAGGTGGAGTCGCTAGCAATGACGTTGCCATCGGCAGCAAAGGAAGCCCCATTGGTAAAGAGCCCTTCGACCGTGACGAACTTATCGTTAAGTTCTGTCGCAAATGACCCAGCTTGCTCGAGTTCCGCAGCCGTTACACCGTATTCGGGTCGTCCGGCTTGGTCAAACAGTACCTGGTTCAGGGGTCGAATTCTCTCCAGGTTCTGGTTCACCTCTGGGAATTTGAACGAAGGTTCGGTGGGGTCGATACCCCAGACCAAGATGGCGCGTTCCAGTCGAGTTTTTGGGTTTTTCCACTGCCCCGTGGCAATGTAGACGCCGCGGACTGAGACCACATCAGGGTGAGCCAACGTTTGGTAGAGCCGCTCCCGAGGAAAGGATTTAACCGAAAACAAGGTCTGCATCTGGGGATCGGTCAAAACTAGGTCGGCCTGCAAGTTGCGATGGGGCTGAATCGCAGCGTCATACAGGGCACCTTCAAAGCCCATCTGCAAAAAAATCAGCATGTCGGCAAAGGCAATACCCGCGATCGCCACCGCCAACCGGGTCCGCTCACGAGTCACCTGCAGCCAGGCCAAGGGCGTTTTTTTGAGAAATTTGGGTCGCATTATGTCCGTCCAGCGTAAAGACTAACTAATAAAAATCGAACATTCGTTATCCAAAAAAGCAACTCAAAGCTAACGATCAACGGCAATCACAGCCTGCACTTGCAGGTTGCTGAGCCCTGCGACGCGCTGGCTGTCCTCAGGAGTAAGCGCAATCTTGACCTCCACGACGCGGCGATCCAAATTCTCTCCTGGCTCCGTGCTGAAAACGTTTTGGCGGCTAATCTGGCGACCAATCTCAACAATTTTGCCCTGCAGTTCTCCAGCAAAGGCTTGCCCCCGAACTGTTGCTGACTGACCCAGTGCTACGCGCTGAATATCGCTTTGGTAAACCTCGGCGATCGCCAGCATCTGGTCGGTTTGCCCCAAGGCTAAAATCCCCTCTTCGCTCATTTGTTCACCGGGCTGGGTATGAATTTTGAGGACTTGCCCTGCTCTGGGAGCGCGGATGGTGGCTCTCGCTAGCTCATTCTGTGCCTTCTCTAAATCAGCTTGCGCCGCATCCAGTTCCGCCTGGGCCATTTGCACATCGACTGCCCGGACTTCAGCCACCTGTTCCAACGTGGATTGCTCGGCAGTTAACTGAGCTTGACCCGTACTTTCCAGACGCGCTAGCTCGGCGCGAGCTTCCTGCAGTTGCCGTTGAGCTGTCGCTTCGGTTCGTGAGAGCACGGCTTCAGCTTCGGTATGGGATTGACGGGCCGTATCGACATCAAGTTGCTTGCTGTCGTAGAGTGAGGCGGAAACTGCCCCTGCTTTGTAGAGCGTTTGATAGCGGGTCAGCTCGGCTTCAGCAGTTTGTAATTCAGCCTGGAGGCGTTGTACGGTAGCCGTTTGGGCAGCGCGATCGCCGTCATACTGGGCCTCAATGCGGGCGATCGTCTCGTGTTGTCGCTGCCGTTGTCCGGCTAGCTCTGCGGACTGCCGGGTTACCGTCGCAGCTTGAGCGGCAACCTCTCCTGCCTTTGCTCCTGCCTGGACCTGAGCCAATTGGGCTTCAGCCACTCGAACTCGTTGCTCAGCCTGAATCACTTCGTCTTGAAGGCGATCGCGGGAGTCTAGTACCCCAAGCGGATCCCCTACTTCAACCAAGTCGCCAACCTGGACAAATAGCTCGGCGAGGCGATCGCCATCTAGCACTAGCGGAGCCGCGACCTGGACGATTTCGCCAGTGGGTTCTAGGCGTCCCAAAGCTGCCACACTTGGCAGTTCTACGGGTCCTGAGGATGGTGATTCAGGGGCCTCAGCGACAAAACTGCTGCCCTGGAGAAGCCCCACGTAGACGATGCCTCCGGTTGCTGTTGTGGCCGCCAGGATGAGCCAAAGCAGCCAGGGTTTAGGTTTGAACGGAAGCGAAATTCTGTTCATGGTGAATCACCATTTGAATCATGAGTTGACTTTGCTGACGAAACCAGTCGGCATCCTGCGTTCCACGCCCGTAGATGTATTGCACGAAAAGACCATCAATGAAGATCATGATGAAATCCAGCAGCTCAGGATTGGTGATCTGCAAGTAGTCGGCCAGTGTATTGCGCGTGCGCTCCCAAACCCCCTGCAGAAAACTGGTTGCTTTAGCAGGCTCATCCCGAGTCTGCTGGACAAAATCAACCCAAAGCAAAAACTGCTGGTAGTAGTACTGGGCGTGCTCCAAAGCAAAATCCATAATGGCCTGGAGGCGCTCCTCTAGCACATGAGCATTAGGTGCTTGGGCCAAGAAGGTAGAAATATCACGCTCAAACAACTCTTGAAC
>JBCBJE010000609.1:0-4003 GCA_038523735.1 Cyanobacteria bacterium J06626_18
CATGTCGCGTCTCCGGACCAAGGGAGCGAGAGCCTTCAGGTGGGAGGGGGTGAGTTTGATGAGGCTGAAGCGATCGCCTTTCTGCAAAGCCTCACACAGCGCTTCGGTATCATGGGTTTCGGGCAATAGCGTTACAGCACGACCAACCATTAAGGGCGCAAACAGGCTAGTGATGGTGGCGTCGAAGCCAATGGAAGACTGAACAGGGGCACCGTTGCCAGCAGCAACATCATAGGCTTGGATACACCAACTCAGATAGTTAATGAGACCGCGATGATTTAGGAGCGTGCCTTTGGGAGTGCCGGTGGAGCCGCTGGTATAGATGACGTAGGCCAGGGATTTGGGGGAGTAGGGGAGCAGGGGAGTGGGGGAGTAAATGGGTTGGGTATCAATTTGGTCGCGATCGCCCACCAAATCCAAAACCGTAGGGTGGGCGTTCCCCTCACCCGCACCTTCAACGACTGAACCCGCCACCTCACTAATGCCCACCTTTCCAGCATCCGCCGTCAACACCAACGCTACCTTCGCGTCGTCCAAGATAAAGTGCCGACGTTCTTTAGGTAGGCTGGAATCTAACGGAACATAAGCCCCGCCTGCTTTCAAGACACCCAGAAGCGCAACTATCAGCTCCACCGATCGCGGCATGCAGACACCCACCAGCACCTCTAGCCCGATGCCTTTGGAGCACAAGAGATGGGCGAGTTGGTTGGCGCGACAATCGAGCTGGCGGTAGGTAAGTGTTTGGCCAGGATCAATGACCGCGATCGCATCGGGCGTTTTCTCTACCTGAGCCTCAAAGCACTGGTGGAAGCACTGATCCGGCAGGGGAGCCTGCGTTTGATTCCATTCCACCAAGAGCTGATGACGTTCGGCAGCACAAAGGAGTGAAAGTTCAGCGAGAGGTTGATTAGGATTCGCGAGAATGTTATCCAGCAGCGTTTGGAAATGCCTTAGCATCCGTTGAATACGAGACGCCTCAAATAAGTCAACCCGATATTCGACGGCCAGCAGCAGCCCATCATCGCGCTCAATGCCGTGCCAGGTCATATCAAACTTAGTGTGACCTGGATCGATCCACGTCTGTTCGAGAGCGAGTCCTGGCAAATCAAGATCAGGAGCCGCCGCATTCTGAAGCGGATAGCCACTTTGGAGCTGAAACATGACCTGGAACAGAGGATTTTGGCTTAGGTCACGCTCTGGCTGGAGAGTCTCAACAACTTTAGCGAAGGGGACTTCTTGGTGCTGGAATCCATCCGCTGTCGTCTGTTTGACTTGCCGCAACAGATCTGGGAAAGTCATCGTCCCGACTAAGCGCGATCGCAACACCAACGTATTCACAAAGAAGCCAATTAGCGGCTCAATCTCAGCGTGATTGCGATTGGCAACGGGCACCCCAACCCCGATATCCGCTTGAGCACTGTAGCGATGCAGCAGCAGCTTGAAGGCGGCCAACAGGGTCATAAACAGCGTCGTTCCCTGCTGGCGACTCAGGGTTTTAAGCGCTGTCAGCCGATCAGGTGACAGCGTATGGGTGCAGGTGCGACTGACGAAGTCGGAAACGGACGGACGGGAATAGTCGCAGGGCAGCTCCAGAACCGGCAAAGAGGCAAGCTGTTGGCGCCAGTAATTCAACTGAACTCGGCAGTTTTCGCTTTGGAGCCACTGCTGCTGCCACAGCGCATAGTCAGCATATTGAATCGGCAGTGGCGATAGCGAAACGGGTTTACCTTCACAAAAATCGCGATAGAGGGCTGCCAGCTCTCGCATCAACACCCCCCGCGACCAACCATCGGCCACAATATGGTGCAGAGTCAGCAGCAATACCGAGGTTGTCTCATGTAACCGCAGCAGTTGACCGCGAAAGAGGGGGCCTTGACTCAAGTCAAACGGTTGCCGAACGGCTTGCTCGGTCAGTCGTTGAGCCTCAGCCTGCAGAGCAATTTCTGGCAGCATTCGCAAATCTACCGCCGACCAAAAAGAGGTGGAGATTGTTGGCGAGATCTTCTGACAGGGCTGGCCATCTTGCTCAACAAATACCGTCCTAAGGCTTTCATGGCGCTGAGTGATCGCCTGCAAGCTGCGCTCCAGAGCTATCACGTCCAGAGCCCCTGTCAGTCGCCAAGACATCGCAATGTGATAAGCGGAGCTGTCTGGACTGAGCTGATGCAGAATCCACAGATTTCTTTGGGCGGGTGAAAGCGGCAGCTTAGAGGGACGTGTCTGAGGAGAAACCAGCGCTGATTTCGCGGACGTTGACAACCCTAAAGACAATCCCTGTTTCTGCAACTGCTGCTCGAACAGCGCCCGTCGCTCTGGGGAGAGAGCGGCGATACGCTGCCGGAGGGCATCAGTCGTCAAGCTGGGGTCTGTCATTGCCAACTAAGTTTTGAGAGAGGAATACTGCTGCTGGTTAAATTACGCTCGGTCACGGAATTGTTAGCTGTTGAATGCCAGCCAGCGTTCAGCGATGTGTGAAGAGCCCCCATTTAGACCTTTTGACGGGAGACTTCGGTTATACGCTCACCCTTGGGAAAGCGGCTCAGGTAGAAATGACTCAGCAAGGTGCAAACCCACAGTTATGAACTGACGCTAACCAAACATGGCTGTTTCTAATTGGTTGATACTGCTTTTTTCCTTAAGCTGCCTCAGGTAGGGTAGAGCGTTCATGACGCCATCAAAATCCTGGACAAAGTCAATTAAGCAAGCGATTTCAGTGATACCTGCTTGGGCCAGCCTCCTGATAAAGGAAAGGCAACTTTCAGGCGTCCCAATCAAGGAACGATCATTCATGAATCCTTCCACTCCAAATAATAGCAGACTATCCAGATCATCGTCTGAGAAATCTTTAAGACTAATCGACATTCCCATTCCTTTTGCCAGATTCTCCAGCAATCCATAGTGAGTCTTCAGATAGTCGCAAAAGGGCTGACGGACATCGTTCTTGACTTGCTCAATATTATCTCCTAAAAACGTATGGAGCATCAAAGAGACTATCTTTGAATCAGGGTCGTGTCCATGCTTACTTAAGGATCTTTTATATTGCTGAATCTTGGGAGCAAGTTGTTCTAATGATCCGCCTAAAAGCGAGGTGAGAATGTTGGCGCCTAGCCTGCCAGCTTCGATAAAGGTTTCTGTAGACTGACAGGTAATCCACATCGGTAACTGGGGCTGAATCGGTCGGGGTAGCGATCGCACAGACACCGTCTTACCCGTGGCCTCTTGAAAGTCAACGGCTTCACCCTGCCAAAGCTGCTGAACCGCCTGAATTCCTTGCCACATATTAGCTTTACGGCTAGCGTGAGGAGCCCGTGACAGGATGAACTCATCCATCGTCCAACCTGAAGCGAAGGCGATCGCAGCCCGCCCCTTGGAGAGGTTATCCACAACGGCCCAGTCCTCGGCCACTCGCACCGGATGGTGTAAGGGCATCACGACACTACCAGCACGCAGCTGCACGTTTTCAGTGACCATCGCCAAGGCCGCGCTGGTCACGCAGGGGTTGGGATAGAGCCCACCAAAGGCATGGAAATGCCGCTCCGGTGTCCACACAGCCGTGAAGCCATTCTGATCCGCAAATTTGGCACTCTCGATCAATAGTTGGTATTGATTCGGTTGGGCAATTGAGCCATCACCGTCGAAATAAAACAGACTGAATTTCATGCGGTTTTCCTAGTTGCGTGCTATGTCCTTTTAAGAAACGCGGTGCGTTACAACTGCGCCTAACACACCCTACAGAATCTGTGCTATTTCTCATGAGAAGTGTGGTGCGTTACAACTGCGCCTAATACACCCTACAGAGTCTGGGTTCGTGGCTGATTACTTAATTGATTTTTAACCTCTTCTAGGGGCATCGATTCAATCTGATTCAGCATAGTTTCGAGGGCTGCTTGATCGGCATTGGTCGGCTGATTTTCTTCAATAATTTTGGCAATCCCAGCCACCGTAGGTGCTTCAAATAAGAAGGCCCGCATTGGCAGCTCCACTCGAAACTCTTTCCTTAATC
>JBCBJE010000610.1:0-3995 GCA_038523735.1 Cyanobacteria bacterium J06626_18
AGGATAATCAATCAGAAAGTCCTTTTCCCACAGCACAAAGCGCGATCGATAAGCCTCTAAGTCCTCAAACATCACAAAATCGGTGATGGTCAGGGCAATGACTGGATTGAGCAGGGTGTAGTCATCACCGGTACCCAATTGAGTGGAATACGTCTTGGCGGCATTGTAAAGAATGCGCTTTTCAAAGCCTTCTACGTTGAGCACCTGCATCTCAACGATCACTTGGGTGCCGTCTTTGAGGAGCGCTTTCACATCTAAGTAGGTATCTTTCATCCCCCGAATGCGAGGGGCCTGATAGGGATTCAGAATATCCAGAGACGTGATTGTGTCAGCGCCATCGTAAAGCAACCCATTGAGAAAACTAATCAGCACCCCTTGGCTTTGGAGCGAACCAAAGATTTTCTTAAAGGCAAAGTCTGTTTTGGGGTTAATGAACGGCATCGACAGTAGGTCCAATCGACGGCAGATCCCTTATCGATATCCTGGTCACATCCAGATCCCCGGTTCTTGTCTAGGGAAAGCTAGGAGTTTCAAATCGGATGTGGTTTAAGTCTAGCTTGAGGTTGGGAGGTCGGTCGGGAGCGATCGCGGGTTTCCCTACTTTAGGGCGAGGCAGGAACGGTTTGGGTGGGCCTTGCTTTGGGGCTAAGGCTTGGGGTGCTTGAATATCAATAAACGACGCAATTCCCACCTTACGGATATTGCTCCAGGGCTTAGGCTTAGGATGTCCGTATATCTGCACACAACGCAATGCCCATCCTACGGGAACTTGATCCAGACTCGACTGATAAGCACTTTATGCAGCGCTGCCTATCTCTGGCAAATCAGGCAGCGGGCAAAACCTCGCCAAATCCCCTCGTGGGTTCTGTCATTGTGAGCCAAGGCGAAGTTGTGGGGGAGGGCTTTCATCCGGGAGCAGGGCAGCCCCATGCTGAGGTGTTTGCTTTGCGGGCAGCGGGCGATCGCGCTCAAGACGCTACCCTCTATGTCAATCTCGAACCCTGTAACCACACCGGACGCACGCCGCCCTGTACCGAAGCCATTTTGGCAGCCAGAGTTGCGCGTGTTGTCGTCGGTATGGTTGACCCCGATCCCCGCGTCTCAGGGGGCGGCATTGAGCGGCTGCGGCAGGCAGGACTGTCAGTAGCCGTTGGGGTCGAGGAAGCGGCGTGTCAGCAGTTGAATGAGGCGTTTGTTCACAGCATTCGCTACCAGCGGCCCTTTGGCATTCTGAAATACGCCATGACACTGGATGGCAAGATTGCGGCGAGCAGCGGTCACAGTGCCTGGGTTACCGACCCCGAAGCGCGGGCCTGGGTGCATCGCTTGCGGGGTCGCTGCGATGCCGTCATTGTGGGGGGACAGACGGTGCGACAGGATAACCCCCGACTGACGACCCATGGCCAGAGCGATCGCAATCCTCTGCGGGTGGTTATGAGTCGAACGCTGGCGCTGCCGCAGCAGGCAAACCTCTGGCAAAGGGACATGGCACCGACACTCGTGTTCGGTGGTCCCCAAAGCGATCCTGACATGCGGCGTCATCTGGAGCACCTTGGGGTGGAAGTTGTTGTAAAGCCAGAACTGGAACCACTGAACGTGCTGGAACAGCTGCAGGAACGGGGGCTACGATCAGTGCTTTGGGAATGTGGCGGGCAACTATCGGCTAGGGCGATCGCGCAGGGCTGTGTGCAGAAGCTAGCCGCTTTCATCGCCCCCAAAATAATCGGTGGGATCAGTGCTCCAACGCCGATTGGCGACCTGGAATTCACCCAAATGACTGAGGCACTCTGCCTGAGTGCCCCAATAGTCGAGCCGATTGGAGCCGATATCCTCATTCAGGGATACTTGCCGATGCCTTACTCAGAAACGGAACGCTCCTGATAAGACGGCAGCGGGAAATGCTCCAGCGCCTGGAGGCTGAAATTAAGGCTTTGCAGATAGCCCATGAGGGTGTTCCTCAAGTCATCACGACTCCGGAATCCTTCCAGACGGTGGCGTACAGCCCCATCCTGAAAAATCATTAGCGTGGGTAATGTGGTGAGCCGATACTGGTTCGCCAGCTTGAAGTTCTCATCGGCATTGACTCCAATCACCCGCAGCTGCTCAAGCCATTCACTCTGAAGGCTTTGCAATAGCGGATCCACGAGCCGACACAAGCCACACCAGGGAGCCCAAAAATGGACTAGTACTGGAGTTTGTGATTCCAGCACCTCAGCTTCAAAAGTTGATTCGTTAACTGTCAAAGACATGGGTTTATTAAAGGAGAACACTCAAGGCATTAGTTTTGGGATCATTGTATAGGAGTAAGGAACGTCTCTCAGTTTGGTAGAGGACATTTGTCGGCTTCCCGTAACATCCAAAGCACTGTGATTCGTTCAATTAAGTATTTATACCTCCTCATACTTCATGGAGCCTTTGATGCGATCCCTGGAGAAATGCGGTTGAGTTTCTTCAAGCGACCCATTAGTCGTTTATGTTTAATTCTGAATAAACGCGCTGCATAGCCCCTTTATTTCTAATTTTTCCGGTGCTTTTCTGAGAAACAACATTTTCTGGCCTGTTGATCGTTCGCGCTTCCAGATTTCACAGGGCAGTATATGAGATTACAATATAGAGTGCTTTTCAGTGCGGTCGCGGTTGGCTAATGTCAATTGTTAGCCAGTGCGGTCTGTCAGTTAACGATAGTGATAAAAGGAGAATAGCTAATCGTGGTTCGCCAATGGATACCCCTCTTGCTCTCGAGCAGTTTGATCTGTGTAACCGCCTCGCAAGTACGGGCATTTCAGCAAGCGAGCATTACCTCACCCGCCCAGCCTCATCAGGTCACCCCTTTCGAGACACCCACTCCTTTGCTTTTAGCTCAAAGCAGTGAGAATCCGGCCCTGTCTGATGAGCAACAGGAAGCGCTGGATGATTTGCTGCACGAAGGACAAGACAAGGTAGACGAGGGCGATTATGGTGGCGCGATCGCTGCGTACCAGCAAGCAGCCACGCTTGATCCCGCCAATGCTCGCCTCTACTCTGGCATTGGCTACCTATATGTCCGGCAGTCCCTCTATGCTGAGGCGATTGAGCCTTACCAGCAAGCGATCGCGCTCGAACCCGACAACTTGCCTTTTCGTTATGGGCTAGCCTATGCCTACATTCAAATGGAATCTTACGAGGAGGCGATCGCGGCTTACCAGGCAATTACTGAATTCGCCCCTCGTGAAGCCGATGCTTATCTGGGACTGGGCAATATCTACATCACCCTAGAAGACTATGAAATGGCGCTGGCAACCTATGAGAACCTGGCGCGCATCGCCCCTGGCAATGCCCGGGCCTACGAAGCATTGGGTACGCTATATCTCTTGCGAGAAGATCATGAAGCCGCTCGGGATGCGTTTGAGCGATCGCTGCGGATTGATCGAAGTCGCAGTGAACCTTACATTGGCTTAGCCGAGACCCAGTTAATTCTGGGCGATCGGGACGGGGCTTTCGAGAATCTTCAGCAGGCGGTAGCGCTGAATCCAAACGCAGCTGAAGCACAGTTTTTGCTGGGTGAACTCGCGATCGAACGGGGCGATGAAGACGCTGCTTACAACTACTACAGGTATGCCGTGGATGCTGATCCCAACTTGCTGGCCGCTCAAGCAGCTGTAGGAGCCATGCATTTAGACCGAGAAGCCTATTTACAAGCTGTCATTGCCTACCGCACCATCACGAAGGCTTTTCCTAACAACGCAGGAGCTCATTACAATCTAGGACTCGCCTTATGGGGGAGTGGTTTCGAAGGACAAGCCACCAGCGCCATTCGCTCGGCTCGACGCCTGTATCTGCAGCAGGACGAACTTTCTGGCGTCGATCGAGTGGATGCGCTGCTAGAGCTCTGGGGTCTGTAACTTTGAATTACATCTCGGCTATATCCAGATCCCCGTTTTTTGCCTAGGGGGAAAACTCCAGCTTCTAAATCGGATGTGGTTTGGTAAACCTTTAGCCCACATCCACCTGGGCAC
>JBCBJE010000611.1:0-3992 GCA_038523735.1 Cyanobacteria bacterium J06626_18
TAAATGGTTTGGTCGATAAAAAAGAAGCTCCTTGGATGGTTTGGCAGTGAGTAAACAATTAATTGAGTCTTTAAGCCTCTTTGCGGGAAAGAAGGTTTTAGTCACGGGCGATACTGGCTTCAAGGGCTCGTGGATGTGTCTGTGGTTGCATGAGCTAGGTGCTGAAGTGCTAGGCTATGCACTGCCGCCAGAACAGCCTGATGGGCACTTCAATGCGATCGCCCTTGATCAGCTCATCAAGCACGTGGACGGTGACATCCGAGATTTGGACAAGCTGGTTCAGGTTTTCCAGGAGTTCCAGCCAGAATTTGTGTTTCATCTGGCAGCTCAGCCGTTAGTGCGCTTGTCCTATGCTGAACCGAAGCATACGTTTT
Source organism: Cyanobacteria bacterium J06626_18 (assembly GCA_038523735.1). GTDB lineage: Bacteria > Cyanobacteriota > Cyanobacteriia > Phormidesmidales > Phormidesmidaceae > SIO1E4. Next base: position 375 of record JBCBJE010000611.1, read on the forward strand.
CGACCAATGTAGATGGTTCGGTGAATGTGCTGGAAGCAGTACGCGCCACCCCGTCAATTCGTTCGCTGATTTACGTCACGTCCGACAAATGCTACAAGAACAATGAATGGATTTGGGGTTACCGCGAGACGGATGAACTGGGCGGACACGACCCCTACAGTGCTTCCAAAGCGGCGGCGGAGATTGTGTTCTCCTCCTACCTAGATTCCTTCTTTAATGCGAATCCTTCACTGGGAGCTGCCAGTGTCCGGGCTGGTAATGTGATTGGCGGCGGTGACTGGGCACAGAACCGAATCATTCCGGATTGCATTCGAGCGCTGCAGAAAAATGAGCCTATCTTACTGCGGAATCCCGTTTCAACCCGTCCCTGGCAACATGTCCTGGAACCTGTGTTTGGCTATCTCTCTTTGGCTGTGAAGCTCTATGAGTCGCCGAACGAGTACTCTGGGGCTTGGAATTTTGGACCCAGGGTTGAATCCATTCGCCCTGTGCAAGAGCTAGCGACGCGCGCCATTGAGAGCTGGGGAACCGGTGAAATCAAAACGGATATTGATCCGCATGCTCCGCACGAGGCGCGTTTGCTGCAGCTGAACTGCGACAAGGTTAACCAACTTCTAGGCTGGTTCCCCTGTTGGGGCTTTGACCGCACGATCGCTGAGACTGTGGGCTGGTACAAAGCCTTGACAGATGGCAAGTCCGCTGTCCTCACCACCAAACAACAAATCGCTGACTATAGGACTTCTCAAAATGATTGAAGGTGTGAAGGTGACCCCGCTGCGCCAAATTCTCGATGAGCGCGGCAAAATCATGCATATGATGCGGAGTGACTCCGAGATATTCAAGTCCTTTGGTGAAATCTACTTCTCCTGCGTGCATCCTGGGGCGATTAAGGGCTGGCATATCCACAGCAAGATGACCCTCAACTACGCGGTACCTCACGGTCATATCAAGTTTGTGCTGTATGACGATCGCGCTGACAGTTCTACCAAGGGAGAAATTCAGGAACTCTTTTTGGGACCTGATAACTACTGCCTGGTGACCGTACCCCCCTTTGTCTGGAATGGATTTAAGGGATATGGCGAAGAGATGGCGCTCGTAGCAAACTGCACAGACATTTCCCACGACCCTGACGAAATTGATCGTTTGGATCCCTTCGATCCCTCAATTCCCTACGACTGGAGCCTGAGACACCGATGAAGCGTATTCTCATCACGGGCGGTTTGGGCTATGTCGGTGGGCGCGTGGCGGCGGCGGTTGCCACCGATCCGGCTTATCAGGCTGTTCTGACGACGCGTTCAAAAGAGGTAACGCAGGTCGATTGGCTCCCTCAAGCTGAGGTAATCGCGTTAGACCTTATGTCTGACGAAGCGTGCCTGCAAGCTTGCAAAGACATCGATACCGTTGTCCATCTGGCCGCACTCAACGAAATTGATAGTGGCAAAGATCCTCAGCAGGCTTTGCAGGTCACGGGGCTGGGATCGCTGAAACTGCTACAGGCAGCTCAAGCTGCCGAGGTGCCCCGCTTTATCTACTTCTCTACGGCCCACGTCTATAAGGCTCCCTTGGTTGGCACCATTGATGAAGAGGCTGTGCCGCGACCAGCGCATCCCTATGCCATCACTCACAAAACAGCAGAAGATTTTGTGCTGGCAGCAGGCGATCGCACCCCCATTCAAACTCTGGTAATTCGTCTCTCGAACGGATTTGGTGCGCCCACCCATGCAGCCGTCAACCGTTGGACCTTGGTAGCAAACGACCTCTGTCGCCAAGCGGTAACCACCGGCAAGCTAACGCTGAAATCGCCGGGGTTACAGTGGCGCGATTTTGTCACCCTAGAAGATGTTGGCCGCGCGGTTCATCATTTCCTTACCCCTGAAACTGACTGGGGCAATGGCATCTTTAATCTGGGCGGCGAGAACCCGCTGCGTATTATTGACGTAGCTGAAATTATTCAGCAGCGATGTCAGGCTATCTTAGGATTCACGCCTGCAATTCAGCGACCGGACCCCAAACCAGGTGAAGCCTGTGAATCACTGGACTACCGGGTAGATAAGCTAAAAGCAACCGGTTTTGCCCTTCAAGGCAACATCGAAAGGGAAATTGATGCAACCTTGAAACTTTGCAAAGATTCCTTTGGACTTGACCAGTAGGCTGAAATCGTATGGAAACCTATATTCTCTCCCAGAGAGGAATATTTGAAGGATCGGCGTATGGATTCATCTATGAATTCGAAGATCTGATCGCGAAGCTTTGTGGCAGTCAAATCTTGGTACCCAAAGCGACCGATCTCACGCAATGGGCCCACAAGCAGCCCCAACAGGTTGCGACTCTGGCAAAGAAGACTATTGCTAGAACCGTCGGTCCTTATCAGAAGATTGGCTCTGAGCACATTAGCGCCAGTTCGCCTAAGGTTCTGTTTGTGATTTGTCTGAATGCTGCGGGATTGAGCATGCTGTCCAGCATTCCCAACTGGCGCAAGCAATTTGATGTGGTGGCAGCTTACGTAGTGGACGCTTGGCTGTTTAATGCCTACCCCAAAGAAACCTATCAACTCGATCATCTTTTCGTGCCAGTGCTGGAAGCAATTGAAGGGCTGGAGCAAAAGTTCAAGATCCCAGTTTCGCTACTGCCCTTTGGGGCCAATGTATTGCTGCACGGGAGTGGGCAGCGCGATCGCCCGATTGATGTGATGAGTTTTGGCCGAACTCCGGTCGAATTTCACCAAGCACTTTCTCAAGGGTTAAATCGTCCCGGCTCTGATCGTGTTTACTACCGTCATCCTGCGGTGGATCGCCAGTGGTATCCCCAGAATGATTGCTACGAGGGCCGCGTTGACCATGAGTATCGCCTGCTCTTTCACCAGATGATGCGACGCTCCAAAGTCGTTCTGGCTTTCGATCCGCTCTACGACACGGATCAGCTCTACGAGAGCTACAAGGTCAACACTCGACCCTGGAAGTTTAAGCACTCCGTCCTATCCCTGCGATGGATTGAAGGATGTGCGGCGGGCTGCGCCATCTTAGGTAAACGGCCTAAAACGGTTTTGGCCGACCAGATTTTGAACTGGGAAGACGTCACAATTGAACTGCCAGAAAATCCTGATGAGTGGTTCCGGTTCACTGAGAAGCTGCTAGAAGACACCTCCCGTCTCCAGGCGATTCACCAACGCAACTATATCGAAAGTCTGTCACGTCATGACTGGCGCTACCGGATTCGCGATCTGTTTGAAACGCTGAAGCTTTCGCTCCCGACGCTTTTGACTGACGAGTTAGAGCTGCTGGCGGCGAAACTGAATGCTCAGACTGCGGGCGTTCGTTCGTAATAGCTAGAGAACAGCCAGGACAAGGTTGACTCAAGCACGCTTTCACTATTTTCAGCAGAACCCTGTGGACAATTAGTCTTGCTATCTTAAACGAGCTGGCATGCCCATATGTCTACAGAGTTTAGGCGTGCTCGCAATCCTAAATTATCCTTTCCTAACTTGAAAATATTAAAGCCAAAAAATGTTTTGAGAAAATAAGTGCGGTGACAACTTTACCGCAGCTCAGCGCTGGTCGCTGTGACATTGTTGCCTTTGGCTAACTTGAATTTTGATGAGCGTCACACTCCAAATCCATA
>JBCBJE010000612.1:0-3974 GCA_038523735.1 Cyanobacteria bacterium J06626_18
ATGGGCGCTGCAATCGCGATCGCTGGGCCATCCAACACTCCCCGGATACTGTTCGCGCACGTATTCCATGATCGCTAGCGAATCCCAGACGGTGATCCCATCATCCAGCAACACTGGCACTCGACCCGCAGGCGTATACTTGTAAATCTCCTGCTTCCACTGATCCGTAAACATCGACAGCCGCACCTCCTCAAACGGCAGCAGACTTTCTTTGAGATACAGCCAAGCCCTTAATGACCAAGAGGAGTAGTTTTTGTTGCCGATGACAAGCTTTAGAGACACGGAGGATTCCTAATGGAGCCATCCGGATCTTAAAAACTCCCTGCATGGCTGTGTATCCATGAGGCACAACTCTTCATGAATCGGTGCAGAGATTTTCATCTAGTGCTGGGACCCGCCCTACCTCAAAGCGAATCCCTTACTCACGGAAGCTGAGTTCCAGTGTCAACAACAGCAAGTCTGTAGGAATAGGAGTACCACCAACTGTGGCAGGTACAAGAGGAGGCATATTGGCCTTCAATCTATCACTGTTCAGGCAGGATGCTAAGCGCGTACCGATTTGTCCGTCAATGCTACTCCAGAGACCAATATTCGAGACGCGTCCATCCTCTTCAACCGTCAGCTGAAAGGTGACTTGTTGCGAGGAAACAGTCGACGCCAGGCTGGGATAACAGGCAGAATCTTCGATCAATGTGATAACCGACTCTTGCCAACCGGGGGGGGGTTGGGGAAAACTCTCTGGCGGGTCAGCTCGATATTGAGGCGGAACGGGGTCTAGCCGTAATGAAGGAATCAAACGACGCTGTGGTTCAGACGGCTCGGAGGGTGAAGGCTGTGGAATGGGATCCGAGGGCGGCGGTGGCGGCGATGGTGGCAGGGGGATATCTGATGGCGGTGACGGTGCTTGGGAGGGAGCTGGACGCGGGGTTGGCCGAGATGGCGGCGATGGTGGCAGGGGGCTGGGCTCGGGCTGAGGTGAGACGGGTGCAGGTTCTACTGGCATAAATGGGGCTAGGTCAGGAGATTCTATCGTTCCAGAAGGCGGCGATTGAGGTGCCGATGGAACAGGCATGATGTCAGTTGGCTGCGGCTCGGGCTGAGGTGAGACGGGTGCAGTCGGTGGCGTGAAGGGAGTGTTAGTCCTGTCAGGGGCGATCGCGATCGCCCCAACGTCCGAATCAGGGACAGCAATGACGGCGATCGCTGCTGGGGTAATGACATCACGGCTACTTTGCCAATAGGTTCGCGCCCACCACAGACCGCCTGCATGCAGAGCGGTAGCGGCGATCGCGCTGACTGACCAGACATATCGGGGAGTTCGGGGGGCGTCAGACCACACTGTCGAGAAAATCCCAGCAAGACTAACTCCAGCTTAGCCTCAGAGACTAGCCTAGGTTCAGGCGAATGTGACAGGCCCGCATTGGGTCCGTCAATCCCCGCAGCAAGATATCGCGAGTTTCCAAAATCATCTCTTCGGGGAGATGTCGTGCCAACTCCCAAGACACGAGCAACCCATCGGGTTCCGCAACTTCCTGCAGCCGCGAAGCAATGTTAACGCAGGGGCCAATCGCAGTGTAGTCCGACCGGACACTGCCTCCAAACATACCAACAACGGCATCACCTTGGTGCAGCCCACAGCGGACACGCAACGCCTGGATACCTTGACTTTGCCATCGCTGATTCAAGTCGGCCAGGGCCTTGTGCAGCTGATTGACGGCTGCTAGTGCCTGCTTAATCTGTTGGGCAGGCGGCAAGTATTCGGGAGCTCCAAACAAGGCCATAACACCATCACCAATAAACTTATCGACCGTGCCCCCATTCGCAAAAATAGCATCGGTGATGACTGCCAGATAATCGTTTAACAACTGAGCGATACGGCGCGATCCCAACTGATTCGACAAAGGTGTAAAGCCTACGATATCGGCAAACAGGACCGTAATGACACGCGGTTCTGGCTTGAGGTCAAGCTGTAGGTCACCAGCAGCGGCTTTATTGACAAGGGACTCGGGTAAGAATCGACGCAAGACCGACTCCGTCAGGTACCGATTGAGTTCGGCTACGCGCCGCTCGTTTGCCTTCAATGCCAGCAGGTTCCGCACCTCCGCCAGCAGCTCGCGATCGTTGAATGGTTTGCCGAGATAAGCATCAGCTCCCTGTTCAACCCCCTCAATGCGAGTCTCATCATCTACCTTAGCCGTCAACAGCACAACTGGCGTACTGCTGAGGCGATCATCTTGGCGCACATGCTGAATCAACTCGAGGCCAGACATACCAGGCATCATCAAGTCAGTCAGAATGAGGTCAGGTGTGTAGGTCTGCAACATCTCTAAAGCCGCTTCTCCATTGCGAGCCGTACGCACCTGATAGTTTTGGTGTTGCAAGACGTGCGAAATGTAGGCCCGCAAATCGCTGTTGTCGTCGACAACCAAGATGTAGCGAGCCGATGGATCAGCCTCTTCAGGCAATTCCGCTACAGGTGGCTTCCAGGTGGCTTCTGTCGTCAGAATATCGGCCAGTTCAATAGCAGCACGGCGAGCCTCAGCGCGAGCCGTATTTTCAAGAATCTGATCGTCGGGCAGATGATTCCGTCCCGTGGGGAGGGTGACGCGGAAGGTGGTTCCAACACCATAGGTAGACGTGACCGTGATGTCGCCGTGGTGTAAAGTCACGAGCTCTTTCACGAGCGCTAGTCCTAAACCAGTCCCTTCATAGTGTCGATTGGTCGAGCCATCTGCCTGTTGAAAGCGCTGGAACAAGTGAGGAAGCTGGTTTTCACGAATGCCAATCCCTGTGTCTTGCACCGTAAGAACACACCGATCCGTTGCCGAGGTCAAGGTGACCGTAATCGTGCCTCCCTTAGGTGTAAACTTGACCGCATTAGACAGCAAATTGTATAAAACCTTGTCGAACTTCTCCAAATCCAGATAAATCGTCGGACAGGTATGTAATTGAGTATCCAAATGCAACCCTTGGCGATCGCAATAGGGGCGAAATGCGGTAACAACTTCATTGACAAACGCCTTGGGGGTAACCGGCCTGAACGTGGGCTTCATGCGACCGGCATCTAAGCGCTGCAGATCCAACAACTGATTGACCAAACGTAGCAGGCGACGGGCATTGCGCAATGCCACGGTGGACTGCTCATAGTCCAGTCCATGCTTTTGGTCGACAGCCGCCTCCAAAGGCCCCAACATCAATGTTAGCGGTGTTCGAAACTCATGGGAAATATTCTGGAAAAATTCGGTTTTTTGCCGATCCAGAACCATGAGTTGCTCTGCCTGTTCGCGCGTAGTTTGATATAGGCGCGACTGCTGTACAGCAATGGCAGCTTGCACAGCAACAGCTTTAGCAATGGCAATCTCATCACTGCTCCAGGTATGAGGCTGATGAATATGTCGTAGGGAAATGCTGCCGATAATCCGACCTTCGGTAATCAGCGGTACCACGAGCAAGGAGCGTGTCGTAGAGTGCAGAGGACGGTCCTGCACAGACATCTCTGGATGCTCACTGAGGTCATCAATTGCCAGGAGTTCCTGAGTATCCAAGAGCTGCTGCAAAACAGGATTGCTGCTGATAGGAACCTGCGACTGTGGCAGAGCGGATTCTTTATCCCTCAACGAGCCAACAGAGGAGGGAAGCGACGCGTTTTCTGTAGAAGCTGCTGTATTGCTGCCACCTTCATACAGGCCGACACATTGCATATATCGGTCAGCCCCAGTCCACAGAGACAGCACACAACTGTCAACGGCCAGCGCTTCGCCTAATTCTTGCGTGATGGCCGCAAAAATAGCCTGTGGTTCCAGGCTAGAGCGGATTGCCTGAGTTACCGTGTTAAGTAAATGCTCCCTTCGCGCTAAGGCTTGCACTTGTTCGTAGGTAATGGCCTGCGACATTGCCAAAGCAGCCTGGTCAGCGGTTGTTACCAAAAGCTGCATTTCGCCGCTGTGCCAGTCCCGAGCAACCTCACAATGATG
>JBCBJE010000613.1:0-3965 GCA_038523735.1 Cyanobacteria bacterium J06626_18
ACAGCCTACTCAGACTTATTCTCTACCACCACAAACCCGTCGCTTTTATTCTCTCCTCAGAACATGCCAAGTCGTGTCGATTATGCGATTTTCTGTTTCAAGAAACCTTTGTCTAACCGCAGTTACACTGGGACTTGTAACTATTGCGGATAGTTCAATTGCCCGCGCATCCGTATCCATAACTTCTCCAACTCCACTCACATTTGAAGATAACTTCCAGCATTTAGCCCAATTTCCGCCTTTCCCAAGCAGTCCGGCTCGTGACGAAGACGATTTCGACGATCGCCGCGAAGAGATAGAGGACCATCGCGCAGACTTTGAAGATGAAAGAGATGACTGCCTGGATGAAGATGACGACGATGATCGCCGTGCGTGCCTTGAAGATTTGCGTGACGATCAACAGGATGAGGTTGAAGATCGACGGGAGGATCGCTTCGAGGATATATTCAGCGACAACGATGACTTCGAAGACCGTCGTGACGACTTTGAAAACCGCCGCGACGATATGTTTGACGATCGCGATGGCTCTGAAGATCGCCGGGATGACTTTAGCGATCGCCTAAGGGATCGGTTCAGATGATAGTAAAGTAAACAGGAACCTGGCCTTGGGTCAGCCCAGAGATGCTGTTTGCTAGATGGCATTCTAGGCTAGAGTTGCTTCCAGTCTCAGAATTAGACTTCCTGTATGCTTCAAAACTTCCGTCCTGTGATGGCAGGGATTGCGCGAGTCGTGCAGGTTTCCAAAGGGATAATGGCCAAGCGATCACACTTCCTGTGAAGCGATCACCTGTCGAGACGCCAGAACCTGATCGGCTTGATTGGTAATGGTTGAGCTAGTGAGAATTTTGCCCGTCTGTTCTGTAGATATCGGCTTTCCTTCGGCACTTTACCACTATTGTATGGCTCAGGATTAAGGGCCTTTATTAACGCGATCGCCGTCGGTTGAACTTGGCCTGTAAATCCTTTGCAGTAGGTTGGGAAGCGTTTCCTTTAGGCTTCTGTTTAGCGGGACGAGGTTTGTTATTAGCGGGACGATCGCCATCGGGCGATCGCATTGATAAGCTGATACGTTTCAGCCCTTCATCGACTTCCAGTACCCGGACCTTGACCACCTGCCCCACCTTGACTATTTGCTTGGGATCCTTGACGAAGCGATCGGCCAGTTGGGAGACATGGACTAGACCATCTTGGTGTACCCCAATATCCACAAAGGCTCCAAAATTAGCCACGTTGGTGACGACACCTTCTAGCGTCATTCCCGGCTGCAGATCAGCCAGCGTTTGAATATCCTCACGAAACTGAGCGGATACGAATTGGGCTCGCGGGTCGCGGCCTGGTTTTTCAAGTTCTTGGACAATATCGCGCAGGGTCAATTCGCCGACCTCATCGGTAACGTAGCGCTTCAAATCAACTCGCTGGCCCAAGGATTGTAGCGAGTTGGCATCTGAGGACACGGTGGCTAAGTCTACATTCAGGTCTTGCAGCATCATTTTCACAATGCCGTAGCTTTCGGGGTGAACGGCTGTGTTGTCCAGTGGATTTGCGCCATTGCGAATGCGAAGGAATCCGGCAGCTTGTTCAAACGCCTTGGGGCCAAGTTTGGGTACTTTCAAAAGGGTTTTGCGATCGCGAAAAATCCCATTTTGGTTTCGGTACGCCACGATATTGTTGGCAATGGTCGGCGTAATTCCTGAAACGTAAGTCAACAGCTCCTGCGATGCCGTGTTGAGGTCTACGCCCACGTAGTTAACGCAGCTTTCGACGGTCTCTTCTAGTTTCTGCTTGAGGCGCTTTTGATCAACATCGTGCTGGTATTGTCCGACTCCGATGGATTTGGGATCGATTTTCACCAGCTCGGCTAAGGGATCTTGGAGGCGGCGGCCAATGCTGATAGCGCCCCGTACCGTTACATCAAGGTTGGGGAATTCGGCGATCGCAACGTTACTAGCCGAGTAAACAGACGCCCCAGCCTCATTCACCATTACCTTTACCGGCTTTTGAGACAGTGTTTTCAAGACCTCCGTGACAAAGGCATCTGTTTCCCGTCCGGCAGTCCCGTTACCAATGGCAATGAGTTCGATTTGATTTGTTTGGATGAGTTGTTTCAGCGACTGGGCAGCCTTTTCTCGTTGTGCTGCTGCCTGGTGTGGAAAAATTGCTTCGTAGTGAAGAAACTGCCCGGTTTGGTCAACTACGGCCACCTTACAGCCGGTGCGAAAACCGGGATCGATCGCCAACGTTGGTTTCATACCTGCAGGGGGAGCTAGCAATAAATCGCGTAGGTTCGTTTCAAACGTTTCAATCGACTCGCCATCGGCCCATGCCTTTTTCTCGGCAATCACCCCATTCACGAGGGAGGTTTTCATCAATCGGGTGAAGGCATCCTGAATCAGCTCACGGTAAAAAGCCCGCAGCTCACGATCTTGGCTGCGAATCACCTGCGACTCTAGATGATGCAGAACCTCATCGGTGTCGAAGCTTAACTCTAGGGTCAAGACTTCCTCTCGCTGTCCCCGTAGCAGCGCTAGCAGATTATGGGGTGCTATTTGGCACACGGGAGAGTCATACTGGCGATACAGCTCAAATTTGGTACTGCCTTCAGGAATATCGGGCTTGATGCGGGAGCTAAACACACCTGACCGCATCAGATGATCCCGTACCCAGGTTCGCAGCTCAGCTTGTTCTGCCACGGCTTCAGCCAGGATATCCGCAGCCCCTTGTAGCGCCTCCTCCACTGTGGCAACTCCGGATTCTGCGTCAACAAACTTAGCTGCCGCTTGCTCCAGGTTAATAGCAGGTTGCTTGGGACGATTATGAGCCGCAATCTGCTCCGCCAGAGGACCGAGTCCCTTTTCCTTGGCCATGGTCGCTCGGGTGCGGCGCTTGGGACGATACGGCAGGTAAAGATCTTCGAGCTCTGTTTTTTGCAGACAGGTTTCGATTTTGGCCTGCAGCGCCTCAGTCAGCTTTCCCTGGTCGGCAATGGCTTTGAGGATGGTTTGCTTCCGCTCAGCCAATTCAGTTAAGTACTGGTGCCGCTCCTGCAGCGATCGCAACTGCACCTCATCCATCCCCCCTGTTCGCTCTTTCCGATAACGAGCAATAAAGGGAACCGTAGCCCCTGATTGGAAAAGTTCTAGGGCATTTTCGAGGTTCTGGCTGGGAAGCGTGAATTCCTTTGCCAAGAGTTGAATTAGATCAGTCATGCAAATAACTTGTTTGCACTATTTGTGGTGTCACTATAGCCTATGAGTCTGAATTCCCGACTATGCGATTGACCTCTTCTATCGACAACCCTAAGGTATCAGCCACTTGCTCTGGAGCCATGCCTAGAGCTAGAAGCTTAGGGACTGCGGCACGTTGAGCTTGTTCAGCCTGTTCGGCTCTTGCTTGGGCCTGCTCGGCCAGTTCTTGAGCTTGCTCGGCACGTTCATGCTCTTGGTTGCGGGCCTCAACAGACTCAGCATAGCTAGGGAGCCTTTCGCCAGTCTGGGGATCGTAGAAACGGAGCGATCGCGGCAGAGACTTACTACCCACTAAGCTCAATGACAGTTCATCAGGGGCCGGCAGACACAAATCCAATCTCAACACAGCACTGCTGATCACGTAAGTCCCGTCCGGCAATTCTCGCAGAGGTAAAGGCTGATACTGACCATCAACCAAAGTGGCTCCTTTGAGCTGCGGCTTTAGATAGTCTCCAGTTGGGTCGTACTGAAAATATTCTTGAACGCCCAGGCTGGCATAAAGCTGAGGCTTCGTATTTTCATCCTGCCGTTTGGTGGTGCGTGAAGTAATTTCCACAACAAAAGCTGGGACTTTGTCGCCCTCTTCCCAGACTTTATAAGTCCGTCGCTTACGCTTGCTGACCCCAAATACCACGAACACATCCGGCGAAACCGCTGCCTTCGGATTACCTTCTTCATAGTAAATGAAGAGATTTCCTGAAACGTAGACTTGCTGACGAC
>JBCBJE010000614.1:0-3960 GCA_038523735.1 Cyanobacteria bacterium J06626_18
CCCAATGCCACGGCCTACGACTTCAGTGAGAATAAACACGACGCCGCTGCCCACAAAGGAAAACGCTGATCGGAATCGGGGGGCGATCGCGTCACGAGCTTCCAAAGCGAGTGTCAGCAGGTATTGTGCTTGCGACAAGGAAGCCAGTTCTGCCTGTCGCGGTGCATAAATTGTATGGGTTTGGATACCTTGAGGAGTCAGGGCAAAGAGGCGGTATTGACTCTCAAAAATAGCTTTAGGTTCATTGACCAATGAATCCCAGCGATAGCGCCATGAGAGATCGTTACGAAAGCGAGTAATATCGCGGGTCGATATGATACGACGCTGATACAAGGTACGCTTAAGCGACTCGACCTCAGCAAATCGATTCAAGACGGGCTGCATAACTGCACACGCTACCTGGACGAGCAAGTTTTCTAGCAAGAACTGACTACGTCGCAATGCTTCCGGTGCCGTAGCAATATAAGGGGCGCCGTCGATATCCAGCGAGGTTTGAAACAGCAAATGGGCTAATAGGGCAGGTATTGCGGGAATCTGGTTAAGAATCGCTGTCTCCACGACGGCCGCATCCTGCTGTAATACCGTGACCATGGGTTGCTCTAGGCCATCCACTGGTGGGGTATAGTACCGTCCGAAGAAGTCGAGCGTAACGACTTTCCAGAGGTCATGGATGAATTCTGGCGTTCTGAGTGCTAGCTGTCCTGGGGGAATTTCAGCCTGCTGAAGGTCATCCAAAAGCGTCTCAAAAGCTCTCAAGGTAGTGTAAAGCAGCTCACGCGATTTGTCGGAGCGCAGAATATCAATTTCTAGGGGACTGTTACTCTGATTCTCAAGCGAAAACTGGAGTTTACGAAACACGGCCTCACAGACCCGCGTCCGGACATCGCCCACAAACACAGGTGGGGGGGATGAGGCTATGTTGGCGATCGCACCTCCAGCAGCCATAACCCGATCCGTCGACAATCTGGGAATGCCAGAGTTAGACATCCCATTTGTGTTAGACACGGTAGGAACTTCAGGTACGGGGCTTGCTGCGGGGAGCGGCAAGAGGCGTTGAACCATCCATCGCGCAGCTCGTAGTTCGCGATATTTGCCCGCTAACACCAGACGATACCAGTAGGGCAGCCGCTGGGTTGCCTGTTGCTCAATACCCGCCATAGCAGCATCGATTTGCGCTAGGGAAGATTGGTGGAGGAAGGCAATGGGCCCTTCAACCGGTTGCGGCAAGGCAACATCCTGGGTGCGGTCAGACACCGGCTCTTGGCGAGTTGCAACCTGCTGAATCAGACGTGCCAATTCGCGAACTGGGAGCCCCCGCTGTCCAAATCCATCGGCCCCCATATGCTTGGCTGCAGACTGGAGGACAGGTTCCATTTGCACACTTAACACGAGTAGCGGCAGGGTCGGAAACTGACGCTTGATGGCAGCACATAGCTCCAGTCCTGGTAGCTGTTCGGGATCACCCTGCCCCATGCCTAAGTCCAAAATTACGATATCTACACCCGCTGTGGGCATCACCGCACCCGCATCCGTTGTAGTCGCTGTTGCTGATGCTTGCAGCTCAGTTAGCTGCTCCAGCGCCGCTGCAGCGGTTGCAGCCTCCCCCACAACTTGAAAGTCAGGACGCTGATCGAGCCAAATGCGTAACCCCAACCGAAAAACGGGATCTTCATCCACTAGGAACACATTGAGGGGAGCACCGCCAGGGCTATTCATTCGCAGAATCGTCTGATGTGGGTAGTGGGGGTTGACTGGGGACTTCTTCAGCGGAGGTTTCGGAAGCGGACTCTTGATAAGCCGTTTCGGCTTCGCGGGTAGACAGAATATACGCTCGTTCGGCCCGCCAGAGGGCGATCGCAGCCTGGGCTTCGCTATACAGAACGCGCCCTGGACCAATTTGGGAAGCTAAGTCAATTGCCCGAGTCAGCGATCCTGTGTAGGCTAGCGACTTCGCCTCTTCCAGAATAGGGTTATCTTCCCGTAGCTGGATGGTGCGTGTCCAGTCCTGAACCATTGCTTGAGCTTCCTCATACAAGGCCCGATCGCTGTCGATACCCTGAGCAACAAAGATAGCGTCTTTGAAGTTGCCGTCCGTAGCTAGGGCATTGGCTTCATTCAAGACAGGCTGATCTTGAATCACTTCTATTTTATTGGTCCAAGCGGCAATCTTAGTCTGAGCTTCAATCCGTAGGGCTCGACCCAGGGCGACATTCCGAGCCTCAGCGATCGCCGCCTGTAGCGCTTCAAGGGTTCCCTTTTCAGCTAAGGCATTGGCTTCTAAAAGATAGGGGCGATCTTCGAGTCGTTCAATTTCATCTTCCCAATGAGCAATGAGGGTTTGAGCCTGTAACCGACGGGGACGTTCTGGTTCGACCGTCCAGGCCAATTGGCTAGCGTACTCAAATGCCCAGGGTTGCCGGAACCCAGCGATGACATGGGCAAATTGCAGCGTTCGCAAATCTTCTAGCTGGGCTTGCCAGACTTTGAGTGATTGTTGAGCAGCCCCATAGAACGTGCTGTCGGTATCAATGTTCTCGACTGCCCGGATTGCTTCCATAAGGTGAAACAACTGCATGTAGCCAGGCTGGTGCTGGGTCGATTTGTCAGCTAACTGTTTCGCATGGCTAAACCGGATCAGGTCGCGAGCTTCGGGGGCAAGGTTCGGATCAGGGGGCACTTTCTGCACCGTTGCGATCGCACCCTCCACATCGCCTAGTTCCCACCGTTGAAAGCTATACAGCAGAAGATTCTGACTCCAGCGATCGATATCTTCTTGCGCTTTCTTCCAGGCTCTGCTGGTTAAATCCACCCGTTGGGCAATGACTAGAGCGTCGCCAATTTTCTCGGGATCGCCCGTATTAGCCAGTGCCTGTGCCTGTTCTATTTGGGCCCAAGCGGTTTGTTCGCGCACCATAGCTGTTTGCAGCTCACCATGGCGACGACTGAGCCAGTAGTCACTGGCGAGAAGCTTCAGCTGTTGCAATGAGTCATCTGCTGCGACCCAATCACGGGCTGTGATAGCTTGCTCAATGGTGCTTTCCAGAGAGGTTCCCTTTTTCCATTCCTGTTGCCAGTCCCAAATAGTTGCCTGAGCAGTCTGGCGCAGTGGTGTATCCAGCGGAATCTGATTGGCCCACTCAACTGCGGTGGCTAGATCACCCTGGTGCACTTTCGCGGTTGCCTTTTTTAGCAATCGCTGTGACGCTTCCATCAGCACTGGATGAGCTTCTGTATAGAGGGGATTGTTCGTTGGCCAGTTAGCCGTTAGCTGAATGGCATGGGCTAGGTTTTTAGCGCTACCTGACTGCAGTTCTGCCTGAGCACAGATGAGACGGTTATTGGCTGAACTAGACGTCGTGATGTCTTCGCAATTTGGCAGTGGGGGAATGCGCGTTAACCAAGCCATGGCCCAGATGCCCAAGACGCCAGAGCCCACCATCAAGCCGCTCCAAAATAGCGGCCAAAACCATCCCAACGGAATTCGCACCTTGAAACGAGGCCGCTTGGCAAGAGCTGATGATCGAGGAGTTGGGGATGATCGTGCCATAAATACAGAAAGATATGATATGCACCAGCTTGATGTGCTTCAGTATAGAACTGGTGCACTGAATACGACGGGTTCGTTAGGGAATTTGCCAGCAAAAATGTCAAACTGTTGGAGACACTTCAAAGACTTGCCATAAGGCACCCATGCTTGTGAGTGATGTTGAATCATGGGCTTAGCATAGTAAAGTCGAAGGCACTCTTAAACCTGGTGGTAAAGCTAAGACGTTTTGATAGCCAGATTAAAGAAGGAATTGAATTCCTTCTTCTACTGCCGCCAAGTTGCTGTCATTGTAGAAATTTTTTTGGAAATTGAACTGCAGTTAAACTTTCTGACATTTTTCTTAGGGTGTTCAACAGATGGCGATGCCATGCAATTGCAAGTGAAAGCAAGAGGAAGAAAGTTTTGAATTTTCA
>JBCBJE010000615.1:0-3960 GCA_038523735.1 Cyanobacteria bacterium J06626_18
CCCCACAGCAGAAGTGTCGGTATCGTTAATCGCCCCAACAGCACTTTAGTTTCTGGGGTGAATTGCAGTTCCGTCCGCGATCGCACCAGATAGCAGAGTGTCCGGGCTGCGCCGCGATCGCCGGTGGGCCGCACAAACTGGTCAACCAGCTCAGCATCCACACGGTCACGCACCTGATAAACGCCCTGCAACACTTTACGAATTACCCATGACTGCCGCACAAATTGAAAGAGGGGGCGGATGAGTAATGGCGTAGAAAAGGCTTGCTCCATCTTGCGAGAAACAACCTCAACCCAACCCGTCAACAACTCTTCACGGGCTGCAGGCAACGTTAATAGGACCAATCGGTCTACTGCATGGGGGTTTATCACCGTCATGTTCAAGGCGACCAGAGCCCCTAAGGAATGTCCCACCAGCACCATCGGACAGCCAATCCACGCTTCCCAAAAATCATAGACTTGGGCACTCCACAAATCGGCACTAAGTACTGTTGCGGCTTTCTGTGACTCCCCAAAGCCCAGAAGATCTAAGGCATAAACTGTTCGATCCTGAGCTAGCGCTGATACATTCCCTCGCCACTGCTCCAAACTGGCCCCAAATCCATGCAGCAGCAATAGAGGAGGAGCAGCGGGAGAACTGGGTTGGGCAGCCGGGGCCATCCAATAGCGAATTTTCCAGCCACGCCAGTACCAATAGCCCATCTTGGCAAACGCAAGACGGAACGCATGATCGGCAGGGAGGGTTGAGGGAGCTTGCATGGAGATGAGGAGATGAGGAGATGAGGAGATGAGGAGATGAGGAGATGAGGAGATGAGGAGATGAGGAGATGAGGAGATGAGGGTAGTAAGTAGTAGGTGGAGGGAAGGGGGAATGGGAGTGCTTGATTGGTGTGGGAATCAAATTTGATTTTCCCGAGAAGCTAGTTCGGGGGATTCTGGTGGGGTGTGATTGTTTGGGGTAGACCTTTTCTGGGTAGGAACTGTTCCATTTTCGGGCAGGCCAGCTACATGCACAATTTGCTGCGGTACGCCGAGAGGAATATGGGCGGCTTCAAAGGCCATTTTCAACCTCCGCCGATATTCACGAGCGACATCCCACTGTTTCAACGGCTGCGTTTTAATCCAAATACGGATTGTTGTACCCAAATGGCTAAGGCTATCCACTCCCAATAACAAGGGCGGCTCCAAAATTAGCGGCCCCCAGGCAGCATCCTGACTCATTTCGTCGGCAATTTGCCCGATCAACTCCATCGCCTGGTTAATGTCGGTGTCCAGCCCTACTGGAATACCTAAATCGGCCCGTGACCACTCCTTAGATAAATTCTGCACAATGTCGATTTGACCATTAGGAACCGTCGTCAGACGACCTTCGGCATCGCGGAGTTGTGTAATTCTCAGATTCATCGTCTCAACAAAGCCTGTAATGTCGCGCACCGTAATTACATCGCCAACACCATACTGGTCTTCCAGCAAAATCAAAAATCCGTTGATCAGGTCTTTGACCAAGCTTTGCGAGGCAAACGATAGTGCCACCCCTATCAGACCAGCCCCTGCCAATAGCGGCGTTACTTGAATCCCTAGTTGACCCAACATGATCAGCACGGCAATGATCGCGATCGCGACAGCCACACATCCTTGAATAACTCCAGAGAATGTTGATAAGCGAAGATCCAAACGCTGTGTATTCTCCAACGTCAGAGCTGCGCGAGTCTGGACGGCTAGAAACGCGCGATCAATCCAAACATCCGTCAAACGCGATAAGCCGTAAGCAATCAGCGCAATCAACACCAACCTTAGGGGCAACTTCAAAAAATGAATTATCAGGGGTTGCAGCCAACGGGTATAGGGAAAAAATCCCAATATTAAAAACACGCTGCCGCTCCACAAAACTACTTGAGCTAGCTGCAGCATCTGCTCAAATATCTTCAGGCTCTTGACGCGCTGCCGGGTCAGAACCGTATTGCGGACCTGATCCACAATTCCTGGTCGCAATGGACTGCTGGCGTCTGTTGTCACTTGTTCTGATTGCCCTTGCTTAAGCCGCTGACGCCGATCATCCAGATCTTGGTAATAGCGGAGTAATGTAAAACTTCCAAGCAGCGTAAACACAAGCGTTACAGCTGCCCAGCGTAGTCGCGCCCAAAGAAAATCGGGTTGCCTTTCACGATAGTATTGACGCAGCGCTGCTTCGATAGTCTCTGAAATTTGCATTGCCCGCCAAGGCAGAGTACTCGGACTGCTTAACCTGGCATCCGGGAAAGTAATCGTCATTATCCATGTCCCATTCGCATAAATAACAGGCTGATTACTTGCTTTATCGACCCTGTCCGTAACAGCCAGGTTATCGAGGCTGTCTTGTCTAGCAACTCTTTGGGCAACTCGCTGGAGCCGGGTCTCAATCTTGTTGGCCCGGTCTGCTGCTGTCAGGGTACCTTCCTCACCAGATGCAGCCACTTCAAACAAAGGCCGACCATCAAGATAAATCGTCGCCAACGCGGTTTCAGCGGTATCTGCTTGTAGAAGCGTCTCAATTTCAGGAGGCACCAGATTCTGCCACGGACGTACGACAGGATCGTCACGCAACGGCTCAACGGCTTCGTTCGCGGGGGGAGTTGCTTCAGCAGGAGCGGCTTCACTTTCTTGAGCAAGCCCTTTACTGCTAGACAAGTTAAGACAGAGTAGTGCGATCGCTAAACCGAGCGCACCGTAGCGCCCCCAACGCCAGGTCCATCGTTGTTTTGTGATTGCAGAGGGTCGATTTACCAAACTTAGGGTTCTCCTAAAGGAGGCAGACTCATTACAATACCTAAGCAAGACGTTAGCCAAGTTTAGGGATTGTATTCGACTCAATAACTATGGAAGCAATAGATTTCTTTCGGATGAGTGAAGGTCGCTGGATCTCACAGCGGAGCACCCACCACTTAGCAATGCGTCGTACTGAACTTGGGCAGTTGGAAATTGCCACCTCAATTCTGGAACCCGGATCAGCTGAAGTCACCCAGATTTGTCAAATGCACGATGTTGATCCAGACGCCGCGATCGGGGGACTGGCCGTTAGCTGGCAAGGTTCCATGGCTTGGGATGAAAAAGGCAAAACTCAAGACGGCTCAACTATTCTGGTCCTTGTGCCCGATCCAGACAACCCCCAAGCCGGACAACTGCTACGGGAAAAAGGGTATGCCGAAACTAGCCCAGTTGTAGGCCGATACCTTGTAGACGAACAAGATGGTCTTATCCTCTTGACCGACTATGCAACCATGAGTTCGGTAGAGCGCTTCTCGTTTCCTACCGACAAACTGCGATTGCGAACGAGCACCGTTATCGGTCTTTCCAACACAGCTTCCTTTTGTGTCGAAACTCGACTGGCAGCCTCTGATACTGATAGTACCCACGCTCAGCCGACCACAGATCCAGACTCATTACCCGCAGCATATTATTCTGTGTTGGGTTGGTAACAAAGTTTCTGAGAAATTTAGAGAACTGAGTCTAGAACCCGGGTTTGCAGGCTTCTTTAGAAGCTAAAATCGGCTGACCTTATCCGCTCAAACCCTAACCATACCTAGCTCAGGGGAAATGTTAAGCTCTGTGAGGATTTATTCAGAATCGCCAGAGAGGTCTCCCGTATTCCCCTATGATCAGCTCTAGCGATTATCTAAAGTTCTTAAATACTGGAGATTCAGACGTGGCGCTTCCGCTATTGACTTATTCCCCATCCAGCCAAAACCAGCGTGTCGCTGGATACGAGAAGCCTGGAGATGAACAACCTCGGGTGTTTAGCACAGAGAACTTGCTTGACACCTCTGGCATGAATGCCCTGATTGAGGCTGCCTATCGCCAAATCTTTTTCTATGCCTTTAAGTGGGATCGTGAGCCATTCTTAGAATCTCAACTGCGGAATGGTCAGATCACGGTTCGGGATTTCATCCGCGGGCTAATTCTGTCTAAAACTTTTTACAGCAGC
>JBCBJE010000616.1:0-3959 GCA_038523735.1 Cyanobacteria bacterium J06626_18
CAAAGAACTTCTAGGCCAGGGACAGCGATTCTCAGAGACTCAAATCGTTCAAATTGCCACCGAGATTTTAGAGATATTAGTCTATTTGCACACCCTAAACCCGCCTGTCTTTCATAGGGACATCAAACCCAGCAACTTGATTTGGGGCGAGGACGAACACGTCTACCTGATTGACTTTGGCGCGGGACAGGATCGAGCTGCGATTGAAGGGCGCACCTTCACGGTAGTGGGAACTTACGGCTACACACCGATGGAGCAGTTTGGGGGGCGTACGCTCCCAGCCTCTGATATCTATGCCTTGGGAGCGACCTTAATTCACCTGCTTACAGGCATTCCCCCTGCCGATTTACCCCAGCGCGACCTACGACTACAGTTCGAAAGTCAAGTCAGCCTCTCATCTGGTTTAGAGAACTGGCTACAAAGAGCCACCGAGCCAGACATTGAAAAACGATTTGCCCATGCTCGTAGCGCCTTAGAGATACTACGACAGCCACCGCCTTTGTCAGAGACACATACGCCTAGCTCTAATCAAAGATGGACTCGGTACCCTAGGCGCTCCAACATTATTTCCGGGCCAATTTTCAACCACATACAGATACAGGAATTTCCGGACCGGCTAACAATTCTCTGTCGTCCGGAACCGCTTGCTGGTCTGATGGCTTATGTGATATGCGGCGGCGTGGCAATTTTCTGTCTTGTGTGTGTTGCATTCATTGCAGTGTTGTTTCAGAGCGTGCTAGCTCTCTTGCTTTTTGGCCTGTTGATTTTAGGTATTGTGATATGGCTGTCGGGATCGCCGTTAGGCTTCTCTACACGGGTGGTGCTAGATCGTCGCTATTTCAAAATTTATCGGGAACCCCCACCGTTTCTGAAGTCAGTAGTGAGTTCTCACTGCCGGGTGAAGGAGCCGGCGCAATCGATTCAGTCAATAATTCACCAAGATGTGGAGATAGAACAGATCAGGTATAAAACAACCTTGAGAGTGGTAACTGTTCAAACTACTTCAGGGAGTTTCTCTTTTGGCAAAGGTGCAGAAAATGCTGAATGTGTTTGGATCACCGAAACGATGAATCGCTGGTTGGGCCTCTCCTAAAAACCAGACGATTAACACTGTTGCGAGGTGAACTGATTGCACTCACACTTTGCGATTTGTGGAGTCAGGCAACCTGTAGAGTCGCCAAAGATTTGATTGTGCTTGTGCGTAAATTGACGAAATCAGACAGATGCTACTCCTTCCGACTTATGGCGAAACCTTGAATACCTCCATCAAGATTAAGCTGGAACTAACCGGCTTACTGATCTCATCAAACCCCTACTTCCGCGAGATCCAGGCCAGACTCTTCGTCTTATCGCCTCCACCAGAAGCGTTATCCATATCTTCTATGGAACAAATTGCCGCTCGACAGAGAATTATCCCTACAGAGTAGAGAGTGAGGGGAGGAGTAGTCTTCTGGTAAAGGAGGAGGGTATGATGAGACTAGAAAGTAAAGTTTTGTAAAAAATCTCATGGCAGCTGTAGATTTAGATCGCATTGCAACACAGTTGGAGAGCGAAAGCTCGAAGGACCGGATGCTGGCCCTGGCCATGCTGCGGGATGTCGCGCCGGCAGAGGCAGCACCTCTGGTCAGAAAAGTTATTGATGATCCAAACCTGCAAATAAGGTCAATGGCAGTCTTCGCAATGGGTCTGAAGCCAGATGAGGAGACGTTTGATATCCTTATTCGGCTGGTTGAGACCGATCCAGACTATGGCATTCGAGCCGATGCAGCCGGTGCTCTGGGCTATCTGGAAGATCCCCGCGCTTTCGAGTCATTGGTGCGGGCTTTTTATGAAGATACCGATTGGCTAGTGCGGTTCAGTGCCGCAGTTTCGTTAGGCAACTTGAAGGATCCTCGGGCTCGGGATGTGCTGCAGGCAGCCCTTAAGAGTGAAGAGGTTGTGATTCAGCAGGCGGCGATCGCCGCGATCGGTGAAATTGGCGCAGCCGATGCCGTAGAGGATGTCTTGAACTTCGCTCAGTCAGAAGACTGGCTCGTGCGACAGCGGTTAGCCGAGGCTCTCAGCAACCTACCGTCGCCCAAAACGGTCCCGGCACTACGCTTTATGGCAAAAGATCCGCATCCGCAGGTAGCTGAAGCTGCCCGCATCTCATTACAGCGCTTGGGAGAAGAATAGGAATTGGTTCTTGGTTCTACCTTGCGGGAAGGGCACAGCCCTACGTTGACGGTGGTTGGTGGAGTTGGGGCGAGGCGTTTAGAGCGTAGAGTCTCGATATGCGGTAAGAATAGGGAACAAATATCTTGCCCTTGAGGGATTTTGCGCCCCCCATCCCTCCGTCACCCTACAGCGTACACACATCTCAGGTTGGGGCGGTAAGACGATAATTCCGGTGGTGTGCGAGAGGTTCTGCTTGAGGACATTTCGCTGTCCTCAAACTCCCGTCGCCTAGGACGTTCCGTCGTCCTAGAACCTCACGAAAGGAGTGGGCTTGTGAGGTTGACCACAGTATTGCATTGGGGATTAGATTCGTCGCGGAAGACCGATTGTACAAACATCTTTTTGCCGGAATTCAGTCCTGAAGAGACTTGAGCTAATTAGCGGTGGGTTTTGAACCCATCGCGGTATGAAGAGTCATATCCGGCTCAAGATGTGTGTACATGGCAACTCTATCACGCCTCCACCCTCTTACCCTTCCACCCTCCGACCCTTCACTTCCTTGTTCGCTCAAACCTCACGAGGCGTTTCCAAATCATATTGGCGACCGCGCCAGCTAGTAGGCGTTTGGAAAGAAGACAGCCAGATGCGAAGGACTGCCAAGGGATCAGCCAGAGGAGCTAGCCAGAACAGCCAGCGCCCCTTAGCTTGACTCAAATCGTAAGACGGCAGAATCGCCCATTGCAGCGCAACGCGGGCAGCAATCAGACTAGCATTTAACCCCAAGCTCAGTTGGACAGGGGGGGTAGGTGCGTCGGCGGTGACCCCCATTAAAAGAAAAGGGAGCCCCAGCCAGGGCAGGGCCTGCACACTGGTTAAAAACCAAAGATCGCTCCAAACCTGACCATAGGAAGAGGCATCTTTGAGATCCAGCGATCGCCCCCATTCTTTCCAGGTTTCTTGCAGCCCTTCGTACATACGGACCTTCAGTAGCAATGCCCCATCCCAGAATCCGACCTTCGCCCCGCTCTGAGCCGCATAACGGGCCAGTGTGACATCATCACAAAAAGAGTTTTTGGCAACGCTGTAGCCCCCGAGCTTGTCCAACACATCCCGGCGACACAGAAAACATTGACCATTGGCCATCACCCGCTCAGCGCCACTTTCCGAAGCACCGGCTGGTCCAAACCGATACACCAGCGTCATCAGCAGGGCTGGCTGCAGCCAGATTTCGCCCGGACCTTTCAAAATGAAACGGGGCGACAGCGAAACCAAGTCATACCCCTCTGATTCAGCCGCAGCAATCAGAGCCGAAACCAACCCAGGCTGAGGTTGGGTGTCGGCATCAATCCCCAGAATCCATTCGCTTTTGGGTGAGCTATGGGTGTAGCCATAGTGCAAGGCCCAAGGTCTGCCAACCCAGTCTTGGGGCAGCGGATCGTCAGTTAAAAGGCGAAAGCGGGGATCTGCTTGTTGGGCTGCTTTGACGAGGTCGGGTGTACCGTCTGTGGAGCGGCTATCCACAACCAGAATCTCGCGCACCTCATAGGTTTGCTGAATGAGCCCTTCTAGACAGGGCGTAATCCGGTTTGCTTCATTCAGAGTTGGCACTACTACACTAACCGCCCCCGTTTGGTCGGGGTGGGCACTTCGGGGCCTTAGAGGTGGACGGCGCGTGGGGCCTTTCAGTAGCCGTGACAGCAGCACCATCACAGCCGGTAGCTGCACCATGAGCAGTATCAGCGCGATCGCGCTGTTCCAAAACCACAGGGGTTCTTCAGTCATCATCGAATTTCCCTGGGTAA
>JBCBJE010000617.1:0-3953 GCA_038523735.1 Cyanobacteria bacterium J06626_18
GTGTTTACCTCCTGAAGTGATTTCGCAACTTGGCTTAAAACTCTTGAAAGAGGTCAATGTCGCTACGGCTAATGGAATCACACCAAGCAAAGGATCGCGTTCTCCTGGTAGTTCGAGACACTCGAAGGTTCCTTCTCGGCCTAACAGGCTTATCTCAGCATCCCGGAAAATGCGAGCTTTACTGAATCCATTAGCCGTAGCGACATTGACCTCTTTCAAGAGTTTTAAGCCAAGTTGCGAAATCACTTCAGGAGGTAAACACAGCGTTGTAGCTCCCGTATCCACAACAACATTATCAAGTTTGACAGAGCGAATTTGGTCATCTGGCAGCAAATCTCGTTCAGCCGCACCTGCATCAATACGGTTTGTGACGGTGAGAGTGGTCAGAATTTTACCCATTGCTTGCTCGGTAGGCATGGTACAAACTTCCAAAGCTCTAACACTATTGTAGGAAGTAGCCCACCCATACGTGAAAAGTTCGGCAAACCGTTCATAATTGTTGCGAAGGCGTTGCCTGAGAATGTTGACCACTCAACGCAGAACCATCTCCTCACGTAAAGTGAGTATTTTTTATCTCGTGCCTCTTGGCTGCAGTCTAAATTCAATGCCCACCCACACGTGAAATGGTGGGCAAAGTACTCGGTTCATGGCGGAGGTAATTCTCAGGAATTTTGCCCACCTACGCAAAATCATCTATATCTATCGAATCAAACCAACGCAAATAGAACTGATTACAACTGGTGTGTCCTGAATTACCCAATGGCTTTGGCAGCGGCTCAAATCCGGACTTCTCGTATAAGCGTATCGCCCCTGACATGGTGTGAAACGTTTCCAAATAGCAGCCCTGATATCCCAGCGTTTCTGCTGTTTGCAACAGCTTATCCATCAGAGCTTGTCCGATGCCCATGCCTCTGCTCTCTGGCACAAGATACATTTTCTGTAACTCACACAAATTTGGTGTTTGACAAGGGAAAGGGGCAATCCCCGCACCACCTACAATTGTGCTCGATACAGTTACCACGTAATAAATAGCCTCTTTGCTGGCATAGGCTGCCGATAATGTATCCAATTCAGGATCGGACCAAGCAAAACCAGGGCGGTTGGCACCAAACTCTGTCAGGATTTGCCGAATAATTGCGGCGAGTTGAGCATTATCCTGTGGCTGAATTTCGCGAATTTCAAATGTCATCGTGAGGCACCGTTAAACTAGGAACGGCGACCAGGATAGCGGCGATCGCGGCGAGTAAAGAGCTTTAAAAACGGCAGACGGTTTTGCATTTGCCCTGGGCGCAGTTTGTCGCCAATCTGTTCCAGTGGTGAAGGTTCCAGCTCTTCTTCTTCCGGTTCGCCACCCGGCGTCTCCCACCAAGCGCGCACTACACCACCGGCATAGCCACCAATGGCCCCAAAAATAATGCTAGGTGCTACTGCATAACCTAATAGCAGCAATGCAAACAGAAACAGCAGCCAAAGCCTCAAGGCAATGGGAACGATTCTGTCGGTCATATTCAAGCCAGTTGACCTAAGCCTGCGAACCATAGTTTGGGGGAGGGAGTAGAGGGGTGGATGAGTGGGAGGGTGATGGAGTTGGGGGAGTGATAGGGAACAGGGGGAGTGGGTAGTAGGTAATGGGGAGTGGGAAACCTGGTCAACTGCTCACCGATTACCAATCACCCATTACCAGCCCAACCATTAACGTAGGCTATCCCCTTCCCGCAGGGTAAAGCCAATAACCATGAATCATCAACGAACAACCAAGAACCAACAACAACAGCATTTTAGTTTGCACCACTCGTCCGCTGTGCCCCGATTATAGTCACCAACTGTGGGGATAGTGGCTGGGTCGTGTCCACTGTTACAAGGTGGTCGGTTTCGTTTGCAGTGAAGGGATCGAGGGTTTGCTTTTCTAAAACCGCTAGGGTCGCGTCAGCGATGTCGTGTTGACGCGCTTGGACACGTTGCTTGAGGGTTTCTGGGGGGGCAGTGCAGTGGACGATGGTCAAGTCCAGGGATTGCGATTGGGCTTGGGCGATCGCGGCTTGACGGGTAGTCTCGCGATCGAACTTGGCGTCCAGAATAACGGTGTATCCCTGACTTGCGAGTAAGACTCCTAGAGCGATTAGGCGATCGTAGGTTTGATGACTCATTTCAGGCGTGTAGAGAGTGTCATCACCTCGCTGTTCTACAGGGATACCGGCGATATGTTTGCGGACGGCATCTGAGCGTAGGTGAATGGCCCCGAGTTGACGGCTGAGTTCGCGAGCGACCGTACTCTTCCCAGAGCCGGATAAGCCAGCCATGATAAATATGCGTCCCTGCTGTGGGTGAATGAAGGTCCAAGCCAGCTTGTAATGCTCTGCAGCTTCCGTAGATGCCTGCTGTTTCGCTTCAGTAGAGACTCCAGGGTCATTTAGCAAAAATGACAAGATTTTGGCCCGAACGTAGGCCTGACGACTGACATAGAGAGGAAGAATCTGTAATCCCTCCCAGTCACCAGTGTGTTCAACATAGTGGCTAATGAAAGCCGCTGCTAAGTCAGGCCGACCCCGGACGGTTAAATCTCTGACCGTATACGCAATGTCGTACATGACATCTACAAACCGAAATGGTTCATTGAACTCGATGCAGTCAAATAGCAAGAGTTGATTCTGCCAGTAGCAGATGTTATCGAGATGCAGGTCGCCATGACAGGCACGAATTTTGTCTTGACTCACCCTTTGTTGTAGGAGGGTTTGCTGGGTAGCAAAGAACTTGTCGGTGTAGGCTTTTGTTTCGTCAAACTGTTGTTGCGTTTGCGGTCCACCGATGAAGTCCACCGTTTGTTCGTAGTTTTCATCAAAAGGCTGACGGACTTTCTCCAAGATTCCGAAACTACGAATGTGGTCATTCACCTCTGCCGACTGATGGAAGCGGGCGATTGCTTCAGCAAGCTGTCTTAATAAAGCCTCTGTCAATTCATCCCGCTCAAACATTCGACTGAGTAATGTCGATTGGGGAAACTGACGCATCTTGATGGTGTATTCTACCGGGTTCTCAGTTGAGCCCAGGATATGAGTTTCGCCTTCTTGCGCGATTGGCAGCACTTCCAGATAAATCGGAGCCGCTGCTCGTTTATTGAGTCGCAATTCCTCGTGGCAAAAATGGTGTCGTTTTTCGAGCGTAGCATAGCTAAGGAAGCCAAAATCTACCGCTTTCTTGACCTTATAGGCGTACTCCCCAGTTAGGAAGACATAGGAAATATGCGTCTGAATCAGCTGAATAGGTGTCTCTACCGGATGAGGATAAAACTCCGGTTGAAGCATTTGCTGAATCAATAGCGGCAGGGATAAGTCAGCCATAACGTCCTGTTGCGAGACACTAAAAAACCAGGGAATCCTTTCCCTGGTTCATTAAAATCATACCGTTCAACGGTTAAGCTTCTGCTGGTGCTTCTGCTTCTGCCTCTGCTACATCTGTAGCTGAAGCTGTTCTGGGAGCTGCTACCATCACTAGTGTCTTATCGGCCTCCGAAACCGCTTCGACACCAGCGGGTAGTTTCAGATCACTGATGTGCATGTTCTCACCGACAGCCAATACTGAGACATCGACATCCAGATTTTCAGGGATGGCATCTGGTGCACACCGAATACCGAGTTCAGAAACCATGACGTCCAGAGTTCCGCCTTCCTCCCTAACGCCTTTGGCAGTGCCTGTGTAATGAATCGGCACCACAACTTCCACACTGTCTTGCGACGCCACGGAGAAAAAGCTGAGATGGTGCAGCTTGCCTTTCCAGGGATGGGACTGGACCTCCCGCAGCAGCGCCTTGCCGCTCCAAGGCATATCAGGGATCTTCACGGTAATCAGGGTGTTGTTGACAGATGCAGCCCGAACTAGTTTTTCCGCTTCGCGCTCATTCACCGTCAGCGAAACAGACTCCGTGCCATTGTGGCCATACAACACGGCAGGCAACA
>JBCBJE010000618.1:0-3947 GCA_038523735.1 Cyanobacteria bacterium J06626_18
AAAGCCCACCAACGCTTGGGCGACTTGGGCCCCCGCTAAGGGCACTGCGAGTTTGATAAATTCTTGGGCTTCACTACTGATACCCGGTTTAGTTAATGCTTTAGTGACCATCACACTGCGTCTCTGATACAAACCTTGTGAACGGTCTACAATTTAGGAAATCCTTAAGATCCCCGACTACTCAAACCTTGCAGGGCTGTCAAATTCTTGCAGCGGGTTTCAAAGTGATGACACAACGCCTGCTAGAGTCAAACCTTTAAGAGCAAGTCAGCATCGATGGAAGTTCCCACCACGACCTCGAACCCCATAACTAACCCGCGCGAAAACAGGCTTCATCCTCCCTTACGATCGAGCACATCTCAGGCTTGGAAAAACATTGTTGTTGAAGAGTTTTGTCAACCGCCAGGGCAGGAAACGTATGACAATCCAAAGGAACACACGCTCTGTATTTCCCTAAATCGTCGTCCATCGCGTTTGTCTCAGGCACTAGATAGCCGTCAACATAACAGCCCTTGCGTAAAGGGTGATATCTGCATTGTTCCTGCGGGCCTGCCTTTCTTCTGGCGATGGCATCAGGAAGATCAGTATTTACGGATTCGAATTCTTCCCGAGTTTCTACAGCAGGTGGCTCAAGAGTCGGCTGCGATCAATGTTGATGGAGTGGATCTTCGGCCCGAGTTTCGGGTGCGCCACCCCCAAATTGAACAGCTGGGCGATATGCTTTTCAGCGAAATTAAGAATGGTGGACTCGCCGGACAGCTCTATGTTGAGTCCCTCACTAATGTATTGGCAGTGCAGTTACTGAGAAACTTTTCGACGGTTCAATCCTGCCCAATTCCCTATGCTGAAGGTTTGAGCGATCGCCAACTGCAGCAGGTGACAAGTTACATCAACGACTGCTTAGGCCAGGACATCAGGCTATCTGACTTAGCAGAATTACTCAAAATCAGCAAATTTCAATTCAGTCGGCGCTTCAAGCATTCCATGGGAATAGCACCGCATCAATACGTCCTGCATCAAAGGCTAGAGCAGGCAAAACATTTGCTCAAAGCAACCGATCTAACCGTGATGGAAATTGCGATTTCGTGTGGCTTTAGCAGCCACAGTCATTTGGGCAAGCTGATTCGCCAGCACACGGGCCTCTCGCCAAAAGCTTATCGGTTAAGTTCTTGAGTCTAGTCGGCAAACTTTCTACATCTCTATCCACTACCCAAAGCTCTATAGCTCTCATGCCCATGTCTAATCTGCGTCAAACCTGGAACAATCGTCATTTCTACACCAGCAGCGAGGATCCTCGCATCGCCACGACGGTTGAAGAAGTAAAGCGCGCGATCGCGACCCTCGCCGACTACTGTGTCCCCTTTACCCGATGGATTGAAACTGCCGAAACTCTACCAGCCGAGCAATTTGATGATGTGCTAACCCAAGTTAGAACGGCTCATCAACAGCGCACGGACATTACCAAACAGCTCGGTAACCTGCGGACCTTCATTGCGTCCATCCTCAGCGTCAACTCGCGCGATGCCAAAGCTAGTGAATGGAAACCCACACTTCAGCAGCTCAGTGCGGAAATGAGTCAGGCGACCAAGGCGCTGGATGTTTTTCTCGTGCGGGTGAGTGACGACTTTATCCAAAGATTGATTGCCGACCCGGTTCTGGCAGAACTCAGTTTCTCGGTACAACATCAGCGTCAACTCAAAGACCAACTGCTGAGTGTGGCTGAGGAGAAATTGGTGACCGGGTTAGCAGTCAATGGGCTGCAGGGGTGGGGCAATCTATACACCGAACTGGCAGGTACGCTGCAATGCACCGTCGATGGTCAGTCGATGGGGTTAGCGAAAGCGTCTAATTTGCTGAGTTCGCCGGATCGGGACGTGCGATCGCACGCTCGGCATGGAATCAACGCCGCCTGGGAGAGCCGAGCCGAAACCGTCGCCACTATTCTCAATGCCATCAACGGCTGGCGACTGGAAGAAACCAAACAGCGAGGACGCCAGTGGACCCTGCACTATCTCGATAAAAGCTGCCACCAAAGCCGCATCGATCGCGCCACACTTGATGCTCTGATGGCAAGCACTTACCAGCAGCGAACCATTGGTCAGCGTGCCCTGAAAGCCATGGCCCAGATCCTCAACATCCCCTCCATAGCCCCCTGGGATTTGTTTGCGCCGGCGCCGGCACTGGCGGATGGTCAGGCCCCGACGTTTACCTTTGAAGTTGCGATCGAGTTGGTAGCTCAATCCTTTCGGCAGTTCACTCCAGTCATGGGCGACTTTGCTGTAATGATGGCTGAGAAGGGTTGGATTGATGCTAAACCCACCCCTAACCGCTCAACCGGAGCCTATTGCACCCGATTTGTAGAACCTCGGGAGCCCCGCATTTTCATGACTTTTGAGGGCAGCATGAAAAACGTGCTGACCTTGGCCCACGAGTTAGGCCATGCCTGGCACAACTGGGTCATGCGCGATTTGCCCCGCTACCAAACCATCTATCCTATGACCCTGGCAGAAACCGCTAGTATCTTTGCCGAAACTCTCGTTCGGGATGCGCTGCTCACTCAGGCCCGTACCCCTGAACAAAAGTTGGCAATTGCCTGGATTGATGGCATGGCTGCCACGGTATTTTTGCTCAACATTCCGGCTCGGTTCACGTTTGAACAAAAACTGGTGGAAGCCCGCAAACAGGGATTTGTCATTGCTGACAAACTTAAAGCCATGACACGAGATAGCTGGCAGCACTGGTATGAGGATAGTCTGGCTAGCTACGACGAAATGTTTTGGGCCAGCAAGCTACATTTCTCCATCGCCGGACTCAGCTTCTACAACTATCCCTACCTGTTCGGCTATCTATTCAGCCTTGGCATCTACGCTCAAAAAGACCACTACGGTGAGACCTTCAACGAGCTGTACACAAACCTGTTGCGGGATACCGGCAGCATGACCGCTGAGGATTTAGTGCAGCGCCACCTGCAGCAAGACATCCGCCAACCTGAATTCTGGCAGGCCAGTCTAGATATTGTGGATCGAGCCGTTGGGCAATTAGAGGCATTGGCAGGAGAGGAGCGAGGTAGTGGATAGTGGGTAGTGGGTTGGCTCCATGTACCTGCCTGACCAAAAGTGCTTCCTATGAAGCGAGTAAACCTGTAGCCGAATCAGGGGCTTTCAATATGTAGCCAACCCCCCGTATCGTCTGAATAAATTGCTCAGCAGCGCCCAATTTTTGGCGGAGGGTGCGCATATAGACCTGCACAATGTTGCTCTCATTCGTCAATAAAGCATCAGACCAAACCTCATCTAATATTTGTTGCTGAGACAATACTTGTTGAGGGTTAGTCATCAGGTATTTTAGTAGGTCAAACTCCTTGGCGGTGAGTTCAATCAACTGCTTACCGAAGTGGACCTCGTGCGTTTGGGCATCCAGTCGCAGATCGGCAAAGACCAGAATTTCTTTTTTAGTATCCCAACTAGCTCGCCGCAATTTGGCGCGTATCCGAGCTAAGAGTTCTTCAGCCGCAAAAGGAATCGATAAATAGTCGAGCGCGCACACATTTAGACTTGCTATCTGATCTTGAATATCGTCATTACCTAGCAGCATGATTGGCGTATTTGGCAAAAGTGAAAATAGCTGACGACAAGGCGCTAGGTCAGATTGATTGGCAGTCGATAAGTTCATGAGAACAAGGTCTGGCCGCAGTTGCTGAACCTTCAAAATATCAGCCGTATCGTTCGTTGTTTGACTAACTTGATATTCCTGCTGCGATAAGGTTCTTCCTAAAGAAGCAGCAAGCTCAGCTGTAAATCCAATTAGAAGAATATGAGATTGCATGAATCCAACTCACTGGGCGAGGATGAACACGTTCACTTACTTACAGTCATTCTTAGTTTAGAATCATTCTATATTAACCTCCGCTGAAACCGTCAATCCATTGAGAAATTTCTTTGAATTCT
>JBCBJE010000619.1:0-3943 GCA_038523735.1 Cyanobacteria bacterium J06626_18
CCCCCCCCCCCAAAATTACGGAATCAAAATCAACTTCCCAATATGTTTACCGGCTTCCATCGCTAGGTGAGCCTGCTGTACCTCCTTGAGGGAAAAGGTGGCGGCGATAGGGAGTTGATAAGTCCCATCGGTAATACGATCGAGCACATGGCGGTAGGCACCCTTTTCGAGGCCACTCCCAACAATTTCATTCAATAGCCAGCCCCGTAGGGACGCCATTTTGCGGATAAGGGGCGTGACATCAACAGTATCAGGTTGGCCGAGTAGACCGTAAATCCATAGGGCTCCCTGGTTTGCCAAGAGGCGAATTTCGTGGTTCAGGAACGCTCCAGCAGCAATAGGGTCAAAGATGATGTCGAACCCTTTACCATCGGTGAGTTGTTTTGCTGTGCGCCACCAATTCTCCTCCTGTGTCAGGATGAGGTCATCGAAGCGGGCTTCTGGCATGGCTTTGAGCTTATCTATTTTTTCGGGACTCCGAGTTGCTCCGATCGCGATACCGCCATAATGCTTGACAATTTGGGAAGCTGCGATCGCAACGCTACTGCTAGCTGCCGGTAATAGCACTCGCTGACCTGGCTGGATATTTTGTTTCCAAACGAGGCAACCCCAGGCGGTCAGGTAGGGTAGCCATAATGTCCCGAGAAGATAATCGCCAAGGGCATCTGGGGCCACGACTGTTTTATTAGCCGCAACAACATAGTGAGACTGATAGGTTCCCTGCCCCAACCCGCGGCTGGCAGGAGCATCCAGTGTCAGCAATACCCGCTGGCCAAGTACGCGATCGCTTACGTCCGAACCCACGGCAATAATTTCACCGCCACCTTCCAAACCTGGCGTAAAGGGAGGATTGCCAGAAACTAGACGATAGGCTCCTCGACGAGCCATGAGTTCAGCATGGTTCATCCCGATGCTGGTGAGGCGGACAACTACCTCGCCAGCATTGGGACTTGGATCAGGAGCGGTTTCAATCGTAAGTCGATCAACGTCGCCAAATGCAGGTACGACGACTCGATACATGGCTGGCCTCAGATAGTATGTCCCCCTTCGATATTGCCTGACCGTGGGACATTAGACTATCCAGAGACTGCATCTCCTTTAACAGAAACTGAGTCATCCTCGCTAAGGCCGGAATCCAAAAACAACCTTCATGTTTTTTTCAGAGTGGGCGGATAAATCTTCAAGGCTCAATAAAGTCACTCAGAATAAACACTGAATTGTGTCCCGATAAGTTTATGATTCTGATACAAGAGGGTGCAGTATGGCCGTGTAATCACTTATTGATTCAGACGCTTCAGTGTCGCTGGCTTGGTCTCAAAGTTTACTTTGCTTAATAAGTTTTCTGAGGAATCACTTAAGCCGCAGAAATCGTAATTAGCGAGTCGAGTCAGTGTAGTTCCGTCTTTGTGCCTGGAGTTCTAGCTGTGTTCTCTACTGAGTCCCCTGAAATGTTGATGCCTATTAGAACTGCATATTTTCGATTTGTCTATGGTTTTGAATCTGGGCATAAGCTAGTGGGGGTTGTGGAAGGCGATCGCTTCCTAAATGCACCGGAGCAGGTCTTTAACTTGAGATCGCTCAAAGCTATCTGTCTGGATCCCGAGGGTGGCCTAATGCTCAGCTTTGACCGAGTGTTTGGTCAGTTCAGCACCGATACTCCGGAAATTATTTTTTCGGGTGCTCATGCAACGCAGCGATCCTTCTTCAGCTTCAATTACCGAGGAGCAGATGCTTCTGTGTACGATGCGGTTACCGATCAATGGATTACAACTGGCTGGGATCCAGACAACTGGAAAGTGGAGGAGTTAGCCCTACCAGTCCGGAAACCCGCGACACAACCCTTGACACATCCCCTATGGAGTACCTGGGTGAGTGCTTAGAATAGAGCGTTACAGAAGGTGTAACCAAGCAACTCGTCTTCCAACGGCGCAGCCATACTAGCAACTACGTTGTTGCACTGAAAGGGGACTTTTTCTGTGTTGCGAGATGCCCGCGATTATCAAATTGTATTTTTGACGCTATTTCTTGTCCTTGGGTTAGCCACCCGCGATTGGACGCTAGAACCTGCAGCTGTAGGTGTGGCAATTATTACGAGCCTTTGCGCTCAGGGAATCTTTACTTGCTGGTTACATCAGACACCCGTAGTTGAATCTGATTCTGAGAGTCTACAGCTACCGGCAGCCATCACTCAGCCGGTAGCCGTAGAAGGTCCATATCGATTCAAGCGAGTCGTCACGTGGCTGCAACAAGGGCAGTTTAACTGGCGCAGCCCGCTGATTACGGCGCTGGGTTTGAGCCTATTATTGCGGGTCGATCATTTACCTACAATGGCGCTGGCTGCAACTGCCGCGATCGCCAGCAAATTTTTCCTCAAAGCAAACGATAAGCATTTCTGTAATCCCGCTAATTTCGGCATCATCGTAGCGCTGACCCTGACACATGATGCCTGGGTTTCACCGGGACAGTGGGGTGAAGAAATTTGGTATGCCTTGATTTTCCTCGGGGCTGGCGGCATGGTGCTGAAGCGGGTAGGTCGTTGGGATACGACTGCTGCCTTTCTCAGTAGCTATGCCCTTTTGGAAGCGCTGCGAAACCTTTACCTGGGTTGGACCTGGGATGTGTGGCTGCACCGCCTGATGAGTGGTTCGCTGCTGCTGTTTGCATTGTTCATGGTGACGGATCCGCGATCAATTCCCAATGCTAGACCGGCGCGCTTAATTTGGGCACTCAGCATCGCGGGGCTAACATTCATTCTGCGAAATTACTTTTATTTACCAACAGCCGTCTTCTGGGCGCTCTTCATTATGTCACCGCTCACGATTGCGCTGGACAAACTGTGGAAGTCAGACCGCTTTGCGTGGAAAGTTCTTGCACGAACTTCGGTAGCTGGGTGATTGATGGTTGATGGTTGAGTTGGGGCAAGGCATTTGGAGCGTAGAGTCTCAATGTGTGGTGAGGATACGGGCCAAATGCCTTGCCCATACAAGATTTTGATCTACTTTTCCCTTTACCTTTCGACCCCTTCCCCCTTTAGCCCACTACCCATCACCCCATCACTCTCTTCCACCCTCCTACTCTTCCACTCCTCTTCCCATTTCTAAATTTCTGAGTAATCCCAATGAACAAACTGCGGTCTATTGTGATCGGGTTGGTAGCTGCGATCGCATTTCTCGCGTTCACCCAGCCAACTTGGGCTTTCTGTGGCTTTTATGTCGCTAAAGCCGATACCAGCCTCTACAACGAGGCGTCTCAGGTGGCGATCGCGCGTGATGGCGATCGGACGGTGCTGACAATGGCCAACGACTATCAAGGTGAGATTCAGGATTTTGCTTTAGTGGTGCCTGTCCCTACCGTGATTCAGCCAGAGCAGGTCAACGTAGCTGAGCCCACCATCATTGATCGACTCGATGCCTTCAGCGCCCCTCGCTTGGTGGAGTACTTTGACGAAGATCCCTGTGATCAACTGTTTCCTATTCTGGAGGATGCTGAGTCATCTACCCTAAGGTTATTGAGCGAACCAACCGATGCCTTTGCTAGTTCTGAAGCAGCTTTGGGGGTGACGATTGAAGCGGCTTTCTCGGTCGGTGAATATGACATTCTGATTCTCAGTGCCGAAGAGTCAAATGGGTTAGAAACATGGCTGCAGCAAAACGACTATCAGATTCCATCTGGGGCGAGTGAAGTCTTAGGTGCTTACATTCGCCAGGGGCTGAAGTTTTTCGTCACGAAAGTCAATTTGGAGACGTTTGACCAATCAGGTTACCAACGGCTGCGCCCGCTGCAGATTGCCTATGAGTCGCCCCGATTTATGTTGCCGATCCGCCTAGGGATGGTAAACGCTCAAGGACCACAAGATTTAGTGGTATACCTGCTAACGCCATATGGTCAGGTAGAAATTACTAACTACCGAACGGTTGAGGTCCCCAGCAATTTGAACATTCCG
>JBCBJE010000620.1:0-3940 GCA_038523735.1 Cyanobacteria bacterium J06626_18
ATTGTGCGATCACCTCTGGAAATGAATCTGGAAATGAAGAAAAGTACGTCACTTTCGGGAAAAAGCGTTATGCTTTGGCGATCGCGCTCGAATGCAACGCTACATTTTGTGTACATGGCAAAGTCAAACGCTCCATTTAGTGTTTCGGTGCTAAAGTCTTACACAAGAAAGCCCGCTAGGAGTGGTGAATCCCTTACGTCGGGTTTTCGAAGATTGGCTTATTCGAGCTCTTGCTGACAAGGTTGCCGTACGTGGTTGAGCGATTGCGATCGTTTAATTGCAGGTCTGACCTCATATCCATCGCGCATCTACACGGGATTGCTTGCCCCATCTGTTCGCAAAGGGGCAGAAAACACTAAAAATGCATCATCGATTTCGATCTTGATGCGTTTCTTGAGACTCCGAGAGTTTTCTCGCGAGTCAGTTCCGTGTCCCAACGATTCTGATATCAGAAGCCAATCTGAGTTCTCGTTAGATTCCTCACGAAAGTTTTCTCGTCACATCGTCTACAAACTAATTAGCTATGACTTACAAAACTCAACTCCAGCCGTGGTGCCTCGTGCGTCAGCTTCCTGAAATGCAACGCGTTATTATCGAACGTTTCCGCCGCTATCAAGATGCTGATGCCCATGCAAAAGTGCTTAGTCGACTGAGCCCCAACAACTCATTTGTGGTGATGTTTGATCCTGACGTTGAAAAGCCGCTTGATGTTGCTCCCCAGTCCTAGTTGAATGACCGTATCGTTTCGCCCGAAGCTTGGAGAGGTTGAGATAAGCTGATTTGAGCTGTCTTGACCTCTCTACAGCACACAGTAAAGTTTTGAAACAAGGGGCGTTTTGGTTGATCGTTTAAAGAGAATGCTTGGCGCTGCTATAAAGCCTCAGCAGGGAACTAGCGAATCCGCTGCAGGCTCGTGACGACACCCGAGCCAATTGTTAGCAGCAATAGTAGCCAGACAACAATTCCAGGCAAGAAAGCCAATATTGTCAGTCCTCGCAGAACCCAAACCACAACGGTTAAAGCGAGTAGCCCCAGAAATATTTGCGTGGGTATGGATAATCGTTTCATGATCATTCCCTCAGCGGGCAGCCCGAATGCCGCCCAGGATGCCTACACCAAGCGCTAACAGCAGCATGGCTCCAACCATATACCCTGGGATTTGACTAATCCATCCCAATCCCCGCAACACAAGGATAATTGCCCCCATCACTAGCATTAGGCCCACGATGTTGAGCACGATCATCATGGCTAAGTTAGAGTTGCTCCGCATGGGCAGATGTGTATTAACTGACAGGCGCTCCTATTGTGACACGGGGGCAGGCCTCATAGGGAACAGAACTTACCAAGCGCATCGAATCAATCTAAAACTGAAACTTGACCCCTAACGTGTTTTACGGCTAGGTTGGCAACGGTCAAGCAGACAATGCCTACTGGGGGCCAGCCGAAACCCTAACGATGGATCGGCCCACTTACCAAATCGATGCCGCCAATCCTGGCTCCGATTTGGCAGGGGAATCAGCCGCCGCAATAGCCTCAGCGTCTATTGTTTTTCGCTCGCAAGATGCTGACTATGCCGATAAGTTATTGGCTAAGGCTAAACCGGGCATCGTCAATCTAGAGTATGAGCTTGTCAGCCCAGCTGATAGTTTTGAAACCCCTTATGGCCATCAAATTGGCGACGGCATCATTGTTGATCGCTTAGCCGAGAGCAACCCCTATTGGCCCGCCGTTCGGCTGACGAACCATCGTCAGCCTGTTGAAGGGCTCGATTTGGTGACGGGTGATGGTGAGCTAGTGCCGCTTGAGCGCAAGTCCAATAATGTCTTTGTTCTTGAAGAGGATATCGGCGGTTCGCTCACGGGGCAGCAAGACTTCGTGGCAACCGATATCTTCGGTCAAAAGGTTGCGTTGGATAACCTCAACATCACCAGTGGCACGGGTGCTGATGTGACAACAGGCAAACAGTTTGCGATGGTTTCCTAATGTTGTTCATTTCCTCGCAGGAGGCAGGGCCGTTTCATACGGTCCGCTGAACAATAGAATTTCGCGAGGTGTACGGCTGTCATTAGAGTCAGCTTAAGTGCCTCATAAAGAGACCTATGGCATCTAATTCGGGGCTCAGTCCCAAATTAGGTGCCATTTCCTTTTGGAGGGTTGAAATGAGTCGCAATGAGCAAACTTTATGCCAGAGACGACGGATTATAGGCTAGATCCTTAATGCAATACACCGCTCTGCAATGCATTGCGCCTCGGCAATTGTAGAGCGGGTATGGGGCGATGCCTCTACGATCGCCTACCCGCATTGGACTGTAGCGTCGCTCCCGCACTGGCCATGCAGACAAGGGCGATCGCGACGACAATACGAAGGCTTAATTTTTCACCCAGAAACAGCAATGCCACGCACGAAGCAACTGCTGGTTCCAGACTCATCAGCACGCCAAACACTTTGACGGGCAGTTTGCGAAGCGCTGCCATTTCGAGCGAATAGGGCAAGGCGGTAGACAAAATACCCACCAGCAACCCTAATGCCAGAATGTTAGGAGATAGCAAGTTACTCCCTTCAAATGACATGCCAAACGGGAGAACCGCGATCGCGCCTATAGCAATAGGCAGAGCCACACTTTCGCTACCATGAAACACCTTGCCAACCCGGGCAGCCAAGACGATGTAAGCCGCCCAAAAAGCGCCTCCCATCAGCGCAAAAAGCATGCCTAAAGGATGGAGGGAGAGACCACCAACCGGAGCGAGTAGCAGAACGCCCGCTGCGGCTAGTCCCACCCACACCATATCTAGTCTCTGCCGTGAGTGAAATAGCGCGACGCCTAAAGGTCCCACAAATTCCAGCGTGACAGCAACGCCAATAGGAATGTAGGCGATCGCATGGTACAGCAAGCTATTCATCGCGCCCATCGAGAGGCCCAGCAGGCCCAGCAGACGATACTCTTTCCAGGTATAGTGACGCCAACGAGGACGGGTGAGGGCGAAGAGGACAATCGCGCCCATCCCCAAACGTAGACTCGTCATGCCGAAGGGCGTTACCTGGGCAAATAAGCTTTTGGCGATCGCAGCCCCCGAATGAATCGAGGTCATTGACAAAAACAACAGCAGAATGGGGGATTGCCCATGGGTCTGGGTAGATGACTGCGATGACTGCGACACAGAACCCTCCACGGGATAGTTGGAATCGTAAAGCTAGACCTTGACCACATCCAGCTCCCTGATTTTTGCCTAAGGAAAAGCTCTGGTTTCCAAATCGGATGTGGTTTAACTCCGACCATAGCTTGGAACAGACCATCAACCTAGCAAACGAACGTGTCACATCTATCAGTTCTATCGATGGGTCGCCGCACTGTTACGCCGCAGAATTGAATGCCTTGTAAACTTATATAAAGTACCGCTTATTTTTGACTTGTTCTCTTTGTTCATTCGGGTATTGCCCTATGTCTGCTGCGACTGCTATCACCGTTGCCGATTGCACCTGGCCTTGGCAAGGCTTACCCATCCGCTACCAAGCAGCAGGCTCAGTCGGAGCACCTATGCTGCTGATTCATGGGTTTGGGGCGTCTAGCGATCATTGGCGTAAGAATATTCCTGTGCTGGCTGAAACAAATCAGGTGTATGCGATCGACCTCATCGGCTTTGGCAAATCCGTAAAACCCTTCCCTAGTGATCCCATCCCCTACACCTTTGAAACTTGGGGACAGCTCGTGGTTGACTTTTGTCGCGAAATCATCGGCGAGCCTACGTTCCTAGTGGGCAACTCTATTGGCTGTATTGTGGCTATGCAGTCAGCAGTGCTTGAGCCCTCCCGGGTGCGGGGTATCGCCATGCTGGATTGCTCTTTGCGTTTGCTGCACGATCGCAAGCGATCAACTCTACCTTGGTATCGGGGGGCGCCCACACCTCTATTTCAGGCCTTACTCGGCGTTCGACCCCTCGG
>JBCBJE010000621.1:0-3931 GCA_038523735.1 Cyanobacteria bacterium J06626_18
AATTCCTCTATTAGCCTGACTAATATCACGACCAGCTTGTCCGACAAGTGAGTCACCGAGACTACTTCTTGAAATCTCGATTTCCTGCCCCGTAGGCGATTGTTGTTGAGAATCTTCTGGAGGTGGAGTTTGCATAATATTTGGTATATGCTAAATAAGGTGGATTTGTTGTGAAACTGAGAAATCCTGTGATTGACTGCCTTATGACTGCTTCGTACATCCAAATACTTTGATATATTAAATGAACCTGTCTTGCGATTTCCTGAACAGCAAAGGTTGTACACTGCCATCCGGCAAAATCTCCGGCAGCATCGCATCCCCCCGCACTTCAGTCCCATCCCACTGATTCGGCCATGTATTCGCCGCCATCAACTCCTCAATGCGAGCCAGCTCCTCATCATTAATCAAAATCACCTCAGGCATTCCTTGCATTCTTGCCGCCTGATTCACCGCATCCTGAATCCCAAAAACCTTCTCCAGCATGAAGTGCCGAGCCTCCATATGCAACGGCCCCAGACGGTTGCGCCCAATATACTTCGTCGCCGCCTTTCTCACCTCCCCCTGCTTGCGGAGCCGATACTGCGGCTTCTTCATCTCCCAGTACAGCGGGCGCAACTCCTGCAGCGGAGCCAAATAAGTCCACTTCGGCTGAGCAATCACCCGCTCCAACGCCGCATCCTTCTGCACCAGCGGACAGCCAATACACCCCGTCCGCGCATTGATCGGTTCCGTTTCCCCTAGGTCATCCTGAGGGTCATGCCCATACACCTCAGCAATCTCAAACGTCGGGAAGCCCAGCTCAATGTCCGCCTGCACCAGCCAGTCCCACACATGGCACACCCGCCAGTGCAGCAGCGGCGCTAGCGTATCCGAGATGGCATTCGATGAGGTCTGCTGAAACCAGCCCTGACCACATTCCCCACCATCCTTCGTGCAGCTCATCGCAATCCGCTGATCACGGGCCGCACTCTCGCCAATGCGCACCCCCGTCAGCATCAAAAACTTTTCACCCCGCTCCCGCCGCAGGTTTTCTAGCTCCTTCTCAATGCTCATCACCTTAAGCTTCGGTGTACACCAGCGGAAGGTGTTACTCGGTGGCGGCACCCCTCGCCCCAGCATGTAGACAAAGAAACGGTGATCGAGTTCCGGCAGCACCACACGGGTATCAAATCCCCGCTCCTTAAGCGTCTTCAACACCCCCATCGCTGCATTGTGGAGCGGCGGCAGCTCTTGGCGTGTATCGGCATAGAGCACCGTCACACTTTCCGGGCGAGGAATGTCACCCTTCTCAATCAAATCCGCAACTAACGTAACGGTTGCTGAAGAATCCTTGCCGCCTGAGAATGCGATCGCCCAATGCCGATACAACGATCCATAGTGGCGCAACGACTCCGCCGAAAGCTCAATGCTGCACTCTAGCGAGAGGCGATCGTTTTCGAACAAGCTGAGTGTTCTCATTCAGACACAAGGGGCAACAGCGAATAGGGCTTAAGTAGCGTCATTCTAGCGGCGAATCACTATTCAAACACTATCTGTAGTTATTTTTTATTGGAGGAGACCGATATTAAAGTCAATTGAACCAGTTGTTGATGATTTCTAGTATAAAAGTACTGCATGGCAGACTGTTATGCCCCGTGAGGAGTACAACAAGCTAATTCGCGATCGCATCCCCAACCTTCTGGAGGAGCAGCAGATTCCGTTTGCCGTCGAAACGATGACGACAGATGAATATCGGCAAGCCCTAAGGCGGAAACTGGTGGAGGAAGCTCAAGAGGCTTCTGAGGCCGAGGGTAATGATTTGATAACTGAGTTGGCGGACTTGCTCGAAGTGATTGAGGCCACGCTGATCGCCTATGACCTCGACCGTGATCAGGTGCTGGCGTGTCAGAATCAACGCCAGCGAGAACGTGGCGGTTTCAGCCAACAACTGCGATTGCTCTGGACAGAGGTGGAAACATGAGTGCATTTCCCAGTGATGATTCCACCAGGATTCACCCGCATCCTCTGACATGGAGTGACTCATGGTGAAAGGGGCGATCGCGGTAGCCGATTATGTCCAACTCTGCGAACAGAGCACCATTGGTAAGCGGTTGCCCGAAGCGTTGTATGTCCACGTTTCGGCGTTACACGAACTGTATCCCACCTTGCAAACCCTAGAACAACAGGCCCGCAGCGTTACGTCTCAGGTTGCGCAAGCCACGCTGGTGAAGTTCAGTCTGACGCGGCCCCAGATCAGTTACCTGTTCTATCCTGACTTCGATACCGACGCTCATCCCGCCCTGCAAAGTAGCATTCAAATCAATCTCGCAACCCTCAAAGCTGGCTCCAGGGATTACAGCACCACGGATAATCCCCCAGTCCTGCACCGCAAAGAAACCTTTGTCACTCGCGACTATCCCCATTACGAAACCTTTGCTTGGCTCACCAAACAGGAAGAAGTCTTGGGGCTACTGGAAGCGTCACGGGGCATTGGTTTCCGCACTGCCTGGGAACAACGGCTGCGCGATCGCACCCTCGTTATTCACGACCACTATCTTGCCTGTCCGATTCAAACCGGGGCAAGATCGACTCAAGCAAAACCCAAAATTCAGCGGCATAAAGCGGCGATCGCCCGTGTCACGGCCTCCAAACCCGTCCGCCTCGCTGTCGAAGCCGGTCTTTTCCCTGCTGACACCACATATTTCGATTACGGTTGCGGTCACGGAGCGGACATTGAGTACATTAAACGTCTAGGTCTCACCAGTGCTGGCTGGGATCCCTACTATCGCCCCGATGAAACCCGCGTGGCTGCAGATGTCGTGAATTTAGGCTACGTCATCAATGTCATCGAAGACACTGCCGAGCGGCGCGAAGCCTTGATCAATGCCTGGAATCTAGCTCAAAAGATCCTGATTGTCGCGGCTCAAGTTCTGATCGATGACCGCACCCGTGGCGTCATTGCCTACGGCGACGGCATTATTACTAGCCGCAACACCTTCCAAAAATACTACGAACAGGAAGAACTCAAGTCCTACATCGATCAGGTTTTAGGCGTCGATTCCATTCCGGTTGCCCTTGGCATCTACTTTGTTTTTCGCGACGAAGCCCAGGCCGAAGTCTTCCGGGCCTCGCGCTTCCGCTCCCGTGCCACCGCCCCCCGCATTCGCCTTAAGGTCAACAAGTTCGAGGAATACCGCGAACGGCTGCAACCGCTGATGGACTTCTATACAGATCGCGGTCGCTTGCCTGCAGTGGAAGAACTTGACCATGATGCCCTGGGGCTACTGCAGTCAGAATTTGGCAGCATCAAGCGAGCATTTAAGGTCATTCTGCAAGCCACCGATGCGGTCGAATGGGATGCCATCTCAGATAAACGCCGCAATGACCTAGTGGTGTATCTTGCCCTCAGCCACTTCGGCAAACGCCCCAAATTCAAAGACCTCTCCCCCACCATCCGCGCCGATATCAAAGCTCTCTTTGGCAGCTATCAGCAAGCCTGTACTGCTGCTGACCTGATGCTGATGAGTTTGGGACGGACAGAACTGATTGAAGAACGGTGTCGTCAGAGTGCGTTGGTCGGAGACCGGTCCGGCAGGACCCTCGGACAGCAGCGCCCCAACTCCCTCTGGGTGCATATCGCTGCGATCGATCAACTTGACCCACTCCTGCGCCTCTATGAAGGCTGTGCCTCCCGCACTATCGGATGCCCCGACGAAGCGACGGTGGTGAAGTTCCACGTTCAGAAGCCCCAAATCACTTACCTGTTTTATCCCTGCTTTGATAAGGAACCGCACCCGGCCTTGCACACCAGCATGGCCACTGGCCTTCGCGATCTGCACGTTCGCTACCGTGACTATGACCCGGACAATCCGCCCCTGCTCCACCAAAAAGAACAGCTCGTGACGGAGGACTATCCGGGCTATGCCAAATTTGCCAAGCTCAGCCAGCAAGA
>JBCBJE010000622.1:0-3929 GCA_038523735.1 Cyanobacteria bacterium J06626_18
GATGGTGAACGCATCGGCCTGGAAGAGGCGCTGAAGGTTGCACTCGACGCTGGACACGAGCCCCTGTCTATCATCAACACCTTCTTGCTAGACGGTATGAAGGTTGTGGGTGAGCTGTTCGGCTCCGGTCAGATGCAGCTTCCCTTTGTGCTCCAATCTGCCCAGACGATGAAGGCTGCCGTTGCCTTTCTAGAGCCGCTGATGGAAAAAGAAGACGGCGACGATTCCGGCAAGGGTAAGTTCTTGATTGCAACCGTCAAGGGCGATGTTCACGACATTGGTAAAAACCTGGTCGATATCATTCTCACCAACAACGGCTACAAGGTGATCAATCTGGGTATCAAGCAGCCGGTAGACGCGATTGTCACTGCCTACGAAGAACACCAGCCTGACTGCATTGCCATGAGTGGTCTTCTGGTGAAGTCTACGGCCTTCATGAAAGAGAATCTTGCTGTCTTCAATGAGAAAGGCATTTCTGTTCCTGTAATTCTGGGTGGGGCAGCGCTGACGCCCAAGTTTGTTTACGGCGACTGTCAGGATACCTACAACGGTCAAGTCATCTACGGCAAAGACGCTTTTGCCGACCTCACCTTTATGGACCGGCTGATGCCTGCGAAAAAAGAGAGCGCCTGGGCCGATGCTGAGGGCTTTACGGGTGACTACGCAGAGTACAACCAGAAGGGGCGAAAGGCGATTGAGCAGGCTGAGGCTGAGTTAAACGGCGGTGCTAAGGCAGAACCTAAGGAACCTGTTGAAGTGGATACCCGCCGGTCTGAAGCGGTGGATATCGATACTCCTCGGCCCCAGCCACCCTTCTGGGGAACCAAAATTCTCAAGCC
Organism: Cyanobacteria bacterium J06626_18; assembly: GCA_038523735.1. GTDB lineage: Bacteria > Cyanobacteriota > Cyanobacteriia > Phormidesmidales > Phormidesmidaceae > SIO1E4. The sequence goes on from JBCBJE010000622.1 coordinate 840, forward strand.
AGAAGATTTTGACCTGGATGAGCTGTATTGGCATCTGGATATGCAGGCACTGGTGGCGGGTCAGTGGCAGTTCCGCAAGCCTAAAGGACAAACTCGCGAAGAGTATGATGCCTTCTTGCAGGAGACGGTGTATCCGATTCTGGCTGAGTGGAAGCAAAAGATCAAGGAAGAGAATCTGCTACAGCCGCAGCTGGTCTATGGCTACTTCCCCTGCGTAGCGGAGGGTAACAGCGTTCATGTATACGACCCCGCCGTGATCGAGCAGAGCCTGACACCCAAGGATGCGGCACCGCTGTTCACCTGGGAGTTTCCCCGGCAGAAGTCTATGCGCCGCCTGTGCATTGCCGACTTCTTCTTGCCCATTGACCGAAACGAGTTTGATGTTTTCCCCATGCAAGCAGTGACGGTGGGGCAGGTGACTGCAGAATATGCCCGCCAGCTCTTTGCGGAAGACAAGTATACCGACTACCTCTACTTCCACGGGCTGGCGGTGCAGATGGCGGAGGCGATGGCTGAGTGGTGTCATGCCCGCATCCGCCGTGAGCTGGGCTACGGCGACCAGGAGTCGGACAACATCCGCGACATGTTGGCCCAGCGCTACCAGGGCAGCCGCTACAGCTTCGGCTACCCTGCTTGCCCCAACGTGGCCGATCAGGCCCAGCAGCTAGCAATTCTGGGTGCCGACAAGATCGGCATGACGATGGATGAGAGTGAGCAGCTGTATCCAGAAGAATCGACGACGGCGATCGTGACGTATCACCCGGTAGCGAAGTACTTCAGCGCGTAAACCGGCTACACTTGGGGCAGCAGATATCCTGCACCGTAATGACTCAGCTTGCAGAACGTCAACAGTCGGATCAGCGCATTGTCCAAACCGGGATTTCTTGGGACGGCTTCAAGAAAATCCAGGAGGGGTTTGCGGGCTGCCCAGGCGTGCGGCTGTCGTACTATCAGGGGACAGTAGAGGTTGTGACCGTTGGGGCCGAACACGAAATCTACAAAAGCATCATTGGGATGCTGATTGAGATTTTCCTGGTGGAGAAAGGTATCGAGTTTACGCCGACGGGTTCAATGGATCAGGAAAAGGAGGGGGCGGCTTCGGCGCAGGCAGACGAGTCGTACTGTTTGGGCAGCTACAAGCCTGTACCGGATCTGTCGGTCGAGGTGGTTTTTTCGAGCGGTGGGCCTAGCAAGCTAGCGCGCTATCGAGTAATTGGTGTACCGGAGGTTTGGTTTTGGGAGGATGGCGTTTTTACCGTGTACTGCTTGCGAGATAGCGATTACGAGCGGGTGACGCGTAGTGAGTTATTGCCAGAGATGGATTTCGACCTACTCTCCCGCTCTGTCTTGATGAGTTCGCGGGTAGAGGCGGCTAGAACTTTTCGAGCGGCGCTGGGTAACGCTTAATTCGAGACAGCTGTGGTAATTCATTGCGAACCGATTCTCAAGCCGGATCAGTCCTACACCTTCGACGGCTATTTCGAGATGACGTACCCGGAGGGCGGGGTTCTACAGGAACTAGGCGCTAGTTTTGAAGCGCCCAATCGTCGCAAAGCATCCAGATATGAATGAACTGGAGACCAGCGTCAGACAAACCCTATCAGATCCCGATGAAGTACGGCTCAGTAACTATGGCCCCGGCGTCTTGCTGTTTTATCGCATACTGAAGAAGCAGCGATGGATGGTTGCGGTCACTCGACGACTTGATGACGAGGGCTTTCTGATCACGGCATATCAAACCGATGCGATGAAACAAGGAGAAGTGTTATGGCACAGGTAAAGGTCTCTTACGAGCCTTAGATGGGGCTGCTGACTATCTTTTGGCAAGCTCTTCGCAAGAAACAAATCGCGACTGAGCTAGGCGGGGACATGATTCTGCTCAAAGACGAAGACACTGATGAACCTATTGGGGTTGAGCTGTTTACCTACAAGCCTGAGGACGGTCATTTTGACGGCGTGAATCTTGAAATTGGCAACACGTTGAGAACCACCGAGGAAGCTTCCGTTGCTAAGCCCTCAACGCCTGGCTAGCACACTAACTTCATTCATCATCAAAGCCCCCTGCTAAACGGCCATCTCAAACATATCGACCGCATCGTATCCCAGCCCTTTTCGCAAGATGACGGGCTCTCGCTCGGTCATGTCTAATATGGTAGAGGTTTGGTAGCCCAGCTCAATGCCGTTATCGATGATGAGATCAACCTGTTTATCGAGCTGGTCAAACAGCTCTGCCCGAGATAAATAGGGCGTCGGTCGGTCAGGAGAGTCGTCGTCTACCACGTGGGCCGAAGCCGAAATAATCGGATTCCCTAGGGTCTGCAAAATCGCCTGACAGATGGGCGACTCGGGCACGCGAATGCCAGAGGTCTTACGCTTAGGGTTCATCACCAGCTTGGGCACCTGCTTGGTCGCGGGCAGGATGAAGGTGTACGGCCCTGGAATCAGGTGCTTCATGGTGCGGTAGGCCCGGTCGCTGACAAAGGCATACTCAGCGATGTTTGACAGCGAAGAACACAAAAACGTGAGCGGCTTGTTGTTGCTGGTCTGCTTAATCTGCCGAACGCGCTGAATCGCGGACTTAGATTGCAGGTCGCAGCCAATGGCGTACACCGTATCGGTGGGGTACAACATCACTGCCCCCTGGCTGAGCTGTTTGCAGATTTGCTGAACGGTTCGCTCTTGGGGATTGTCAGGATGTAGTTCGTAGAGGGTGGCCATGGAACCAGGGGTGGTATCCCTACTATTGTATCAATCGCCACCGCCAGCACACACAAACCGCCCGCCTCGTGAGCTTAGAGGCAGGCGGCGGCCATCATCCAGCAGGAATACCCTGCGCTTTAGGCGATCTAGAACTTCTCTGTAATGCGCTTCATAGCCTCTTCGACATTCTCTCGCGTGTTGAAGGCTGAAATCCGGAAGTAACCTTCACCGGCTGCGCCGAAGCCTGAGCCGGGGGTGCCGACAACGTTGCAGTTAAACAGCAGCTTGTCGAAAAAGTCCCAGCTAGACAGACCATCGGGAGCCTGCACCCAGACGTAGGGGCAGTTGACGCCGCCGTAGACGCTCATCCCTGCAGTTGTGAGCTTTTCA
>JBCBJE010000623.1:0-3925 GCA_038523735.1 Cyanobacteria bacterium J06626_18
AACGCCAGGGCAACGTTCTCGCAACCGATCAGTTACTCAACGCCGTGCACTTAATTGCCAAAGGCCAGATTGATACTGAGCAAACCCTAGAAGACCTCAAAAAATCCCTATTGCCTCATCTCTTTGAACCACTGGATGCGTGAGTTTAACCCCTTATGGTGTGGGATTTGTTGCAGCCAAAACGTCTTGATAGGGGCGCTAGGAGCAAAAATCCAGAATTCCCTTCATCCTTCAATCTCTACTCCCGACCCTCTACCCTTCCCACCCTTCCCCCCTAATGCCTGATTGCTTATCCGACTTCATCCAATGCCTACTAGACGCTGAGGCGACCTTGGCGGCAGAGGTGGGCTTGGGACCAGGGGTAGAGGAAATTGCCGATATGCTCTGGTTGGCCCAACAGTTGCCCAGACCAGGTACTGATACGTCCAACAATGCCGAATCCTCCACCTCGGAATTAGGGACGTCCTTACCTACGGTAGACATGGCTCTCTCGGATGAACCACGGCCCACTTTGCCCCACGTAACCAACCCTCCGGAGCAAACACCGTTAGGCACGCTATCCACCCAGCCTGTCTCAGCCGCCTCAACAGAAGCCGCTGAGACAGTTAAACCCTTAATGATTCCAGCGGCGGCTGCCTTCCGTCATCCGCTCAAGCTCTCTCGATCGCTGCGTCGGCTAATACGCAAAACCGCATCGCGCACCCAAACCGTCATCGATGAAGAAGCCACGGCTATCGCTCTGGCCGAGGAAAACCCCATTGGCGTTGTCGAGCAACCCGCTCAGGAACGCTGGCTTGATCTAGAACTGGTGATTGAGCAGTCCCGCGTCGCCTCGGTTTGGGACCCGACCAGCAAAGAATTTGGGGAACTATTGGAGCGTCTGGGGGCCTTCCGCAGCATTCGAATATGGACCCTGATTACTAATGAAACAAGTTCTACTGACGAACCTGAACCCCGCCTCATAGCTGGGTGTCCCTCAAGCGCTGCCACTTCCAACCGCTTTGGTAAGCCCAAAGAATTACTCAACGCCACAGGCCTTAGCCTGGTGATGCTCTTGAGTGACTGCATTTCGCCCTTGTGGCGCAGTGGCAAGATTCATGGATGGATTGCGGATTGGGCCAAGTCTGGACCCACTGTGATAATTCAGTGGTTTCCTGAACGATATTGGTCACGGACGGGACTTAAGGCAGGGCGCAAAGTCTGGCTCAGTGCCTTGACGCCCGGAATGCCCAGCGATCGCTGGGAGCGTCATTACCCCACCTACAATCCGGATGACCTGGACCTCAAACAGCCCACCTCTAAACTGCCCACTAAGTCAGTCGTAGTGCCAGTAGTTAGTTTAGAGGCAGAGGCGCTGGAGGACTGGGCTCGGGTGGTGGCTGGGTGTGGTGAGGCTCAAGTCCAGGGTTGTCGCTTTGAGCTGAGCTGGGAGGCCATGCAGCAGCGGTGGCAAGGCCCAGTAAAACCCGCCAAACCCTTGCCTAAATCAGGTGAAGAGCGATTTATACGATTTGACGAAACGGCTTCGGGACTGGCTAAACAGCTAGCGGGATTAATGGCGTTAGGCCCTGTGTCGCCCGAGGTAACCCATCTGATTCAAGAAACATTGTTACCTCAGTCAGGGCCGATACAAGTAGCGGAAGTCTTTTTAAGTGGCCTACTCGAAGCCACGGATAACAAAGGTTATCAGTGGTTTCCAGGGGTGCAAGAACGGCTCCAGCAGTCCATGCTCAAAGTCGATCAAATGCTCGTGTTTCGAGTGTTGTCGCAGTATATCTCGAAGCTATATGGCTGCACCCCCCGCGAGTTCAAAGCATTTTTGCAAAAGCATTCCGATTGGGGCGAAGCACAGTGGAATCAACTCGAAGGGTTTGCCGAATTGCGACAAAGCCTGCAAGACGAGCCTTCGGATGCACCCTTGTCCGAACAGCAATCGGACGAGCCCCCTGAGGATGTAACCACCGTTGCGGACCCCTCGCTGAAGTCAATCCCAGAGCTATTTCCAGAGTTACCGCTGGAGGTGTTAGAAATCCGGACCTGTCAGTTAGTGGAAACGGCGGCATCGCCTGCAGCCAGCTACCCTATCCTCCGGAGCGGCACGGAAACCTTTACTATTGCGACCGTTGAACTGTTAGCCTCAAGTGACCTTGAACCCTTTGATATCACTATCGCTACTCTGGTGCAGGCGGAGGGGCAGTGGGAAATTCAGCTTCAACCAGGACAAGCCTATGGTTTTATAGAAGCCCTTAGCCCCGATCTGACTCTAGCAATGGTGGCAATTCCGTCAGGAAAATTCCTCATGGGGTCACCCCAGGATGAGGAAGGCTATGAAGACTATGACGGTCCCCAACACGAGGTGACTACAACAGGCTTCTTTATGGGGCGCTATCCTGTGACCCAGGCTCAGTGGCAATTTGTGGCAAGCTTGCCACAAGAGCAGCACTCCCTTGACCCTGATCTCTCGAACTTCAAAGGGGATACGCGTCCTGTGGAACAGGTGAGCTGGGACGATGCTATGGAATTCTGTGCTCGCCTCTCCACCCACACGGGACGAGAATATCGGCTACCGACTGAGGCTGAATGGGAATATGCCTGCCGTGCGGGCACCACCACCCCATTTCACTTCGGCGAAACGATTAGCCCCGAGTTAGCAAACTACGATGCCTCTTCGGCCTATAACGATGGCCCTACAGGCAAGTATCTAGGGGAAACCACCCCGGTAGACCAATTTGAGTATGCTAATGCCTTTGGTCTTTCAGATATGCATGGCAATGTGTGGGAATGGTGTTTGGATCACTGGCACGAGAATTATCAGGAGGCTCCAACCGATGGTAGTGCCTGGTTAACGGATAACGACAATGGAAGGCGTGTGCGGCGCGGCGGTTCCTGGCGCTTCAATCCGAGGAATTGCCGGTCTGCCTATCGCAACTTCAACTCGACGCGCGACTACCGCCTCAGCTTTATCGGTTTTCGTGTTGTCAGTGTTGCCCCGAGAACTCTTCCGTAATCCTCTAGCACTTTTACCCTTCTTACCCTCTTTGGCGCGTAGCGCCTCAAAATTTTCAGCCATGATCAGCCCCCAAACCCACCCACCTACAATTACCCTCCAAAAACGTCAGGGAGAGAATCAATATGTTGATGAGGTGCTAGCTGAAGGATTATGGCTGCGCTTGATGTTGATTCCTGCTGGTCGTTTTCAGATGGGTTCCCCCGAGGACGAATTGGATCGCTCAAACGAGGAAGGCCCCCTGCATGAAGTGAGTATTCCATCCTTCACCATGGGCAAATATCCCGTTACCCAGGCCCAGTGGCGATTTGTCGCCGGACTACCGCAAGTACAGAAAGACTTGAAGCCTGATCCCTCCCGTTTCAAGGGAAACATGCGCCCGGTGGAGCAGGTGAGTTGGGATGACGCCAGGGAGTTCTGTGCTCGCCTCTCCACCTACACAGAGCGAGAATACCGCCTGCCGACCGAAGCTGAGTGGGAGTACGCCTGTCGTGCTGGAACGACGACTCCCTTTCATTTTGGAGCCACGATCACGACGGAGTTAGCCAACTACCGGGGTACCGATGATGACCGTATTGGATGGAAAGGTAACTACGGTCCTGGCCCCAAGGGAGAGTATCGAAAGGAAACCACCCCGGTCAATCACTTCAAGGTCGCTAATGCCTTCGGCCTCTGTGATATGCATGGCAATGTGTGGGAGTGGTGTCTGGACCATTGGCACAAAAGCTATGAGGGAGCCCCTGAAGATGGAAGTGCTTGGTTAACGGATAACGAGAATGCAAGTCGTGTGCTACGCGGCGGTTCCTGGAACTACGATCCGAGGAATTGCCGGTCTGCCTATCGCTACAGCGATACGCGCGACTCCCGCCTCGACAATATCGGTTTTCGTGTTGTCAGTGTTGCCCCGAGAACTCTTGG
>JBCBJE010000624.1:0-3920 GCA_038523735.1 Cyanobacteria bacterium J06626_18
ATTTTGAGGGAGTTGAGAGATGTCTTTAGTTAGCCTGCCAAATTTACAAGACCTCATCGATAGTATTAGCCGCGAGCGTAACCTGCCCAAACACGCGGTTGAAAATGCGCTTCGCGAAGCGTTACTCAAAGGCTATGAGCGTTTTCGCCGCACCCAACGCTTAGCTGAAGGATTTCACTTCGAAGAGGACTACTTCGATAATTTCGACGTCGAACTCGACACGGAATACGAAGATGAACAAGGGTTTCGGGTACTGGCGACAAAGACAATTGTGGAAGAGGTAACTAGCGCTGATCATCAAATTGCTTTGGCCGAAGTCCTGGAGGTGGCTCCCGAAGCCCAAGTAGGGGACACTGTGGTGCTCGATGTCACACCTGAGCAAAAAGATTTTGGTCGCATGGCGGCAATTCAGACAAAACAGGTGTTGGCCCAAAAGTTGCGCGACCAGCAGCGCAAGCTGATCCAAGAAGAATTCCAAGACTTGGAAGGCACCATCATGATGGCAACGGTGCAGCGATTCGAGCGGCAATCTGTCATCATGACCATCAGCAGCGGTCCTGGTCAGCCTGAAGTAGAAGCTGAGTTGCTCAAACGGGATCAGCTACCTAACGATAACTATCGCCCCAACTCTAAGTTCCGAGTCGTTCTGAAACGCGTTTCAGAAGGTTCGCATCGGGGTCCTCAGCTACTGGTTTCCAGAGCGGATGCGGCATTAGTGGTAGAACTCTTCTCCAACGAAGTTCCAGAAATTGAAGATGAAATTGTACGCATCGTAGCCGTGGCTCGCGAGGCGAATCCGCCTTCTCGGTCGGTGGGACCTCGGACTAAAATTGCCGTCGATACGGCTGAACGAGATGTCGATCCTGTAGGAGCTTGCATTGGCGCTCGGGGGTCGCGAATTCAAGTGGTCGTGAACGAACTACGGGGTGAGAAGATTGATGTCATCCGGTATTCCTTGGACCCGGCCACTTACATCGCCAATGCGCTGAGTCCAGCCCGAGTCGATGAGGTCCGCCTGATGAATCCGGAGGAACGCCAAGCTCATGTGCTGGTTCCCGAGGACCAACTGAGTTTGGCGATTGGGAAAGAAGGGCAAAATGTTCGTCTGGCCGCGAGACTGACTGGCTGGAAGATTGACATTAAAGACTCGGCCAAATACGACCACGCTGAAGAAGACCGCAAGGTTGCTGAGCTGCAGGCAGCGCGTCAGGCAGCGGAGGAAGAAGCGACCAGAATAGCGGCAGAAGAGGCAGCAGCCTTAGCGGCAGAAGAGGCAGCCTACGCGGCTGAGGATGCTGCCTATGAGGCTGAAAAGGCGGCTCGGGCGGCGGCTGAAGCAGCAGCGATGGCAAATGACGACACGCCCATTGCAGAAGATGAAGCAGCGGCGATCGCGGACATTGAAGCCGCCGCCGACCCAGTGGAAGATGAGACGGTTCCAACCGAGGAGGCGGAAGCGATGGCAGTGGGAGCAGTAGAGCAGGCTGACACCGTAGTGGATACGGATGCAGACACAGCATTTCATGCGGAAGATGCAACCGCTACTGCGAAGACTATAGAAGCAGAGGCGATCACAGCAACAGAGGAGACAGAACCTGAGCCTGAAGACTATGAAGCCTAATTATCGACGCTGTGTTAGCTGTCGACAAATTGCTCCTAAAGAAGCTTTCTGGCGTATTGTGAGGGTTTATCCAACACGGACAGTACAATTAGATAAGGGAATGGGGCGATCTGCATATCTTTGCCCACGGGCTGATTGCCTGAAGGCAGCGCAGAAAAAAAATCGTTTAGGGCGTTCCTTACGCACAGCAGTTCCTAAGGATGTTTATGACCAGCTTTGGCAACGGTTGACGAAGCCATCGACGAATACTGCACTAGCAAACTCACATCCTGAGGATCCTGCTCTAAAGTCACAACACCTCCCAAGGTGAGCGATCGCAGCTAAGGTACACCATTTCAGGTGGAATTTGGTAGCATCGTGATCGGCCTGAAGGTTATGCTAAGGAGTCAACTTTTGTGGTCTCCTGTAGGACTTGTTGGCTGATTTTGGTAGGTTAGATGTTGTGGCGACCTGTCACAATGAGTAGATGTATGTTCGTCTAGCAAAGCAGGTTGGTTCTATGGCATAGCGGTATTCATGAGGGAGATTTGGATGAACAACGGTAGAGTCAGAATATATGAGTTGTCAAAGGAACTCAATTTGGAAAATAAGGATATTCTGGCAGTCTGTGAGCGCCTAGATATTTCAGCAAAAAGCCACAGCAGCACGATCACCGATGAAGATGCGCTTCGTATTCGTGGTGAGATTAAAACTGCTGGCAAAACATTGGATAAACCGGCAAGGCCCATGCCCCCTCCCCGTCGGCCAAAGCCCGGTACGAAGGAAACGCCGCGTCCAAAAAAACAGCAAATTTTGGAGATCCGGCGGCATCGGCCTAAGCCACCTGTGGCGAAATCGCCGACGCCGCCGCGTCCTGATAAGCCGCCGGCTGCTGTTCCTCAAGCAGGCGAGGACACACGTGAGAGCACTCTCACATCCCCTGACCAAGCTACAACGGTGCAAGCACCTGCACCATCGCCGCCACGACCCAAGCCCCGGCGACCCCAGTCACCTGAGCCAGTTCGTCCTGCATCGCGTGAAGGAGATGCTGCCGAGGAGTTAGTAGAAGTACCTACTACTCCCCCGCAACCCAGCCGACCTAAGCTAGAGCTTGTCAGCCCGCCCAGCCGGCCTGAGAAACCAGGAAGGCCCAGTCGACCGGTCAAGAAGCGCGATCGGCCCAGCGCAGGGACAGCTGCTACCAATCCTCGTGACACTGAAGCTCCGTCAGCGCCTCGAATTGCCATCAGGGAGGTAGATGAGGAAGAGGACACGCCTCAACTTAAACCCAAACCAGAACTGCGTCGTCCCCGTCCCAAACGTTCTGAAACGGGTCAGGATGAGGACACCCAAGAGGGTACAGACGAAGCAGCGGCGACTCCTGCCATCGATGGTCTTGATGAGCCAACAACCTTACGGCGCCCATCACCGCCTCGTCAGAAACGCAAGGGCAAAGAGCGGGATATCCCCGACGAACAGCAGGAGCAGCAGAAGTCTGGGAAGGGCAGTAAAGCAAAGCGTCGAGGCCACAACTTCATTGAAGATGAAGAAGATGTTTTAGCGGATTTAGATGAAGAAATTGACGGCGATGGTGAGGCCGCGACAGCGCCTTCGGCCTTGAGCATGTCGCTGGCACGTCCTGCCAAACCCAAATCCAAGACAGGACCAAAACCAACTACAACACCGCGATCGCATAAGCCCCAGCAGCGGGATAGCAGCCGTAATAATCGGCGCAATCGGCGTGAGCAAGAGGCTCAAGAAGAGCGACCTGAAATTGTCACCCTCACAGGCGGTTTAACCGTCCATGAACTGGCGCAACTGATTGTGGTGCCTGAAACAGAGATTATTAAATCGCTGTTTTTCAAAGGCATTGCAACCAATATCAACCAGACGCTGGATGTCGAAACGGCCAAGATGGTGGCCGAAGAGTTTGAGGTCTTAGTTGAAACCGCTGAATCCGAATCCGAGGCTAAGAAAGTCACGGAGATGCTGGATGCCGATGACCTTGAAAATCTCAGCCGACGTCCACCTGTGGTCACAATTATGGGCCACGTCGACCACGGTAAAACCACGCTGCTGGACTCCATCCGCAAAACGAAAGTCGCACAGGGCGAGGCTGGGGGTATCACTCAGCACATCGGGGCTTATCACGTTGATGTCGAGCACGATGATCAAAGCCAACAGATTGTTTTCTTAGACACTCCAGGCCACGAAGCCTTCACTGCTATGCGGGCTCGGGGAGCCCGCGTCACGGATATTGCCATCCTGGTTGTGGCAGCTGACGATGGTGTACGACCCCAAACGATTGAGGCAATCAGCC
>JBCBJE010000625.1:0-3915 GCA_038523735.1 Cyanobacteria bacterium J06626_18
GCAACGGCGTGGAAAACTACGCCCGACATCTAGCCGGACGACAGGCCGGATCGCCTCCGGAGTGCTTGATCGACTATTTTCCCAAAGACTGGATGCTGGTGATTGACGAGTCCCACGTCACCATCCCTCAGATTCACGGCATGTACAACGGCGATCGCTCCCGTAAGATGACGCTAATTGAGCATGGGTTTCGCCTGCCGAGCGCTGCTGACAACCGTCCCCTCAAAGCGGAGGAATTTTGGCAGAAGGTGCATCAGTGCGTGTTTGTCTCGGCCACACCGGGAAACTGGGAAATGGAAATCTCAGAAGGGCGGGTGGTGGAGCAAATCATTCGCCCGACGGGCGTGTTGGATCCGGAGATTTTTGTACGCCCCACTGACGGTCAGGTGGATGACTTGTTGGGTGAAATCAAGGAACGGGCAGCTCGCGATGAGCGGGTTCTGGTGACGACGCTCACAAAGCGGATGGCCGAAGACCTGACAGAATATTTTGACGAGCAGGGCGTCCGGGTCCGCTATCTCCACTCCGAAATTCACTCCATCGAGCGGATTGAGCTAATTCAGGATTTGCGGGAGGGGCGCTTCGATACGCTAGTGGGTGTCAACCTGCTGCGAGAAGGCTTGGATCTGCCGGAAGTTTCCCTGGTGGCGATTCTGGATGCGGATAAGGAAGGCTTCTTGCGGGCGGAGCGATCGCTGATTCAGACAATGGGTCGGGCAGCTCGTCACGTTCAGGGCAAAGCGATTCTCTATGCTAACAATCTGACAGACAGCATGGCTAAAGCCATTGAAGAGACCGAGCGCCGCCGTGCCATTCAGCAAAAGTACAACGAAGACAATGGCATCGAGCCTCATGCCATCATCCGCAAAAAGAGCAATTCGATTCTGTCCTTTCTGGAAATCTCGCGTCGCTTGAATGTGCAGGAATTGGAAGAGGCATACGAGCACAAGGAAGATCTGGCACTGGAGGATATACCTGAGCTGATTAGCCAAATTGAGAAGCAGATGAAGGAGGCCGCAAAAAATCTGCAGTTCGAAGAGGCGGCCAAGTATCGCGACCAAGTGAAGCAGCTGCGCGATCGTCTTTTAGGGAAATCTCCGTCTGTTGCTGAGTAGTCTGAACTTAGCCAATTAACCCCAACCCAGACTTTTGTCCATTAGCCCCAGCAAATTCCCCGCCATGATGGTAAGAATATCTATGGCTGGAGTTCCAACGTGTAGAGTAGGGTGTTGCCCAAATCCACTTATCAGTCCCGATATCCTTGGGAATGAGTTTGGGCAGACTGATGAAGGGGCAGCATCGATCAAAGATTTTTAGGGTGCCACAGTTGCTTCTCTTGGTGAAGCAGGCACTCGCTCTTGACATCAGTGCCACTTAATTTGAACAGCAGTTTCTAGCGCTAGGGTGCTCCTATGATGCCAGAAAGTGAACAGCTTGATTTTACCGTTGCCATTTGTACCTACAATGGCGCGAAGCGGGTTCCAGATGTCCTGGAGTGTCTGCGTTGGCAGCTAAACGCCCAAGATATTCGGTGGGAAGTTATTGTTGTGGACAACAACAGTTCTGACGAGACCGCCGACGTTATTCGCCAATACCAAGAAGACTGGCCTTACCCTTACCCCCTGCGCTATGCATTTGAGCAGAAACAAGGGGCTGGCTATGCTCGCCAAAAGGCTGTTGCGATCGCTCGTAGTCGATGGATTGGCTTCTTAGATGACGATAACCTGCCCTCAATGGTTTGGGTCTACGAGGCCTGCCAGTTTGCCCAGCAGCGGCCCGAGGTTGGCGTTTTTGGTAGCCGCATCCGAGGTATCTTTGCCTCTGAGGTGCCGGCTGACTTTGACCGGATTGCTCCCTTCCTGGCGCTGACCGACCGCGGTAGCTATCCGCTCTTATACGCTCCTGAAAAGAAGGTGCTGCCGCCCGGAGCTGGTATGGTTATCCGCCGCGATGCCTGGTTGGATAACGTGCCTGAAAACCCGGTTCTCAGCGGTCGAACGGGCAAAAGTATGTTGACGGGGGAAGACCTGGAGGCGGTTCTGTATATTCAGCGGGCGGGCTGGGAAGTTTGGTACAACCCCGCTATGCGGCTGGAGCACAAAATCCCAGAGCATCGTTTGACTCAGAAATACCTGGTCGAACTGATGCGAGGAATTGGACTCAGCCGTCACCGTACGCGGATGTTGAGTGTGCCTTTCTGGAAGCGGCCTCTGATGTTTTTGGCCTATTCCCTCAACGACACCCGCAAAATCATGCTCCACTTGATGAGACATGGTTTCAATGCGTGGGCTGATCCGGTCGCATCCAGCGAAATGACTCTGTATTGCTACAGCCTCGTGAGTCCTTACTATCTCTGGCAGAAGAAGCTAAGCCAGGCTTTGTCAGGATATCGTCACGCAGTCTCAACGGCAGCAGCTTCGACCGATAATTTGTAGATTAGCTTTTCCCTTCTCGCAAACAAGATGCACCTAGCCAAGAGTGGCAGGAAAATCTCTGCGATCAATAGACCCCTGATTCTTTGATGCGTCGAACCAAATATTCTCGCATTTCAATAAAATCTTTGGATAAGCGTAATTCTGACGGGGAAGTATCGCCGAGCTTGGCAGAAAAAGGATTAGGAATATCTTCCACAATGCGACCAGGATTGGCATACATCAAGATAATGCGGGTTGATAACAGCAGGGCTTCTTCGACGTCATGGGTAATGAAGAAAATGCTCTTGTGAGTTTTATCCCAGATGTGGTGCAAACTGAGCTGCATCGATTCACGGGTGAAGGCATCGAGGGCGCCAAAGGGTTCATCCATGAGGATTACTTTGGGGTCAGCGGCCAGGGCCCGAGCGATCGCGGCCCGCTGCTTCATGCCGCCGGAGAGCTGATGGGGTAGTTTCCTCGCAGCTTCTAGCAGTCCTACCATTTCCAGGAAGCGCACAACACGCTCGCGTCGCTCTTGCGGATTGACTCCCTTCATGCGAGGCCCGAAGTCCACATTTTTTTCAATTGTTAACCAGGGAAAGAGGTTGGGCTGTTGGAACACAACGCCTACTTCGGCATCCGGCTTGATATGGGGATGGCCTGCGACAGTGACGGTTCCACGCGTCGGCGGTTCGTAACCGGCGAGGACTCGCAGGAGTGAGGTTTTGCCGCAGCCAGAAGGGCCAATGGCGCATACAAAGTCGCCGCTATTGAGGTTGAGGTCCACGCTTTGAAGGGCGTGGAAGGGCGTACCACCATCGCCGCTGTAAACCAAGTCGATGTTCTGAAGCGAGATCAGAGCGGTATCAGGTGAAATAGCCGTAGCAGCGTTGAGCGTGGAGGGTTGAACCATAATGGCGACCTAGTGATGATGGGTTTCTTGTCCTGCTTCGTAACCTCTGGCTGCGTATGTGCGTGCCTGGCAGGCGTCCTTACCAGAGGTTGATCCCCTCTCAGGAGGGGGGTAGGGGTGAGTCAAAGATTGAGCGGGCTCGTCTGAAGACCCACCCTGCCCTTCGAGCACCCCTGCCGAGAGAGGTAGCGGCTAGCTAGCGTTGGCGACAGCTTCGTTAAAGATGGCTGCCTCGTAAGCCTCTAGATCCGGAGCTGATGGAATTGCCCCCTGCTCCACCATGAATTCAGCGGAATCTTTCATGACCTGAGCCATCGCACCAGGGGCATCAGGTGTACCGAGATACGCTTCGGAAGCTTGCTCGTCAGCACTCACCCACACCAGCTCGTTCATAACCGCTAGACTTTCTTCCGCGGCGACCTATCCTGACTTCTTGGCTGGCTATGTCGGATCTCTCGATGAAGCGGTGCAGTTTTATCGCGATGATCCTGAAGCAGCAGCAGAAAGCATTTCGGGCGAAATCGGCCTCTCCGCGGAAGAAAGTCTAGCGGTTATGAACGAGCTGGTGTGGGTGAGTGCTGACGAGCA
>JBCBJE010000626.1:0-3905 GCA_038523735.1 Cyanobacteria bacterium J06626_18
CTGGGGGATTGTCTGAATCAGCGCGCCACACTGTTGAAGCTCTGCGGGAAGTTGCTGGAACAGAGGACTGCCAAATTGCTAACGATACCCTAATGAACTTGACTGAGTTGGACCTGAGCGATCGCCAGATCACCAACCTCCAACCGCTGGCTACACTGACGCAATTGCAGATGCTCTACCTAGCACAAAATGAAATTACGGATATTAGTCCCCTAGCCTCTCTCAATCAGCTCACTCATCTATATTTACTGGACAATCAAATCACGGATATTAGTCCACTTTCACACTTAGATAAATTAAACACGCTGTATCTCGATAATAATCAAATTGAAGACTTAAGCCCGATCGCAGAGCTGCAATCGCTGGAAATTCTGTATGCCAACACTAATCGTATTCAAGACATTAGCCCGGTGGCAAACTTGCAAACCCTGAAACAGCTTTATTTAGCTATTAATCAAATTGAGACAGTCGCAGCGCTAAAGCCATTGCAGCAGCTCACTCATCTTGACTTGGGTGCTAACCAAATTACTAATGTTGATGCCTTAGCGCCCCTCACCCGCCTAACCGAACTGGGCCTGAGCACCAATCGCATTACCAATGCAACAGTCTTATCGTCTCTGGTGAGGCTCAATCAGTTGGATTTAAGAAGCAATCCGCTCGATCAAAAAACATGCCCGATTTATCCCGCGACCATATGCCTCTTCAGCGATGCTGCTGCAGACCTCTATCGGCTAGGGGAACAGCAAATCGATAGCGGTGAGTTTCTCGCGGCCTTGCAGACATTCGACGCGGTGCTGAATGTGTATCAGCAGGAGGGCGATCGCCTGCGCGCGAGTGATGCCCTAGACCGTATTGGGAATGCATATGACGGGCTGGGACAATATGCCAATGCGCTAGATGCTTATGCTCAGGCCGCCAACGTTCGCCAAACCGCAGGTGACCTTCAGGGCGAAGGCGAAACGCTCACGAACCTGGGCATCACTTACACTCGCCTGGGCCAAACTGACAAAGCCATTATCTCCATCGAATCAGCTTGGGATATTTATCAACAGCTGACGCCTCCTGATCGCAGCTATCAGCGACCCGAACCGCGTGAAGGCATCATCCTGAGTAGTCTGGCGCTGGCCTACAGCCGTTCCGGTGATCACCCCCAAGCACTGCAGTTTGCAAAGCTTAGTCTGGCCAGTTATCGTCGGGGCAATGACCCAGCTGGTGAAGCGATCGCGCTCACGCACATTGGCGAAACATATCTCAACCTGGGCAATCTGGATAAAGCTCAGCTCTACCTAGACAAAGCCCTGGAAGTGACACAGGCCTCGGAAGATGTACCTGGGATGGCCCGTAGTCTCCAAGCCCTAGGTAATCTGGCCGTGAGCTTGGAGAACCCATCACTGGCAGTGGCGCACTATCAGCAGGCGCTGGATTTGTACGAGGCATCTAGCGATGTGGCTGGGCAAGGCGAAACCCTCAACGCTATGGGCAAGCTCTGGCTAAGCATCGAGGAATTGGCAGAGGCAAAAACTGCTTTGCAAGAGGCGATCGCTTGCTGGGAGGCGTTACGTCCTGGGTTGACCGATGAAGACAAAATCTCGATCGCCGAAACGCAGGCTGAATCCTACCAATTGCTGCAAAAAGTTTTGATCGAGCTAGACGATGTTGAAGCCAGTTTGGAAATATCTGAACGGGGACGCGCCCGCGCCTTTGCTGAACTGCTGGCCCATCGCCTGTCGCTGCGGGGACAACCCACACCCTCTGAAAAGTTCGCGCCGCCCCCAATTAGCCAAATTCGGCAGACAGCCCGTGACCAGAAAACCACACTGGTGGAGTACTCGCTGGTAGAGGGCGAGGTTTACATTTGGGTCGTAGAACCCACAGGCGAAGTTCATTTTCGTCGTCAATCGTTGGCTGCGAAACCCTTGGCTAATTGGGTTGCGGACAATCGATTGGCGCTCAATATTCCAGCACGCGGTCTCGGCATCCAGTTGAATGATGCTGATGCGACTGCTCAGAACGACACCTATCGGGACAACCTGCAGGCGCTACATCAGCTTTTGATTGAACCAATCGCGGAGTTACTCCCTGATGATAGTGATGCGCCGGTCATCATCATTCCTCAGGGTGAACTATTCCTGGTTCCCTTTGCGGCACTCATCGATGCCAATGGTAACGCTTTGCTAGACAAACATCCTCTGCTCTTCGCGCCTGCGATTGGTCTATTGACCTCTATTCCTTCAGAGACGCCACTCCGCATTGGTAGCGATCCTGCTTTGGTCGTCGGCAATCCGCTGATGCCGGACGATCCAGCAACGGGTACTCCCTTGATTGACTTACAGGGAGCTGAAGAAGAGGCAGTAGCGATCGCGTCTATCCTCAACACGCAACCGTTGCTAGGGGCAGCAGCAACCAAACAGACTGTCCTGTCCCAAATCCGTGACGCTGAGGTCATTCATCTCGCAACTCACGGCTTGTTGGATGATTTTGGCACGGGCATGCCGGGAGCACTGGCGCTAACACCAACTGCATCCGACGCCGGGTTCCTCACCGCTGCTGAAATCATGAACCTGCAGCTCCAGGCCCAGCTCGTTGTGCTTAGTGCCTGCAATACAGGGCAGGGCACGATTACGGGCGATGGGGTAGTGGGTCTGTCGCGATCGCTCCTCACCTCAGGCGTAGATACGGTAATGGTGTCACTGTGGTCTGTGCCCGATCAGCAGACAGCGTTCCTGATGACAGAGTTTTACAAAGAGCTGAAGGAGACGCCGAATCGAGCGATCGCGCTACGTAAGGCAATGCTAACGGTTCGTCAGCAATACGAGCACCCCTACCACTGGGCCGCGTTCACCCTATTCGGCAAACTCGGCGAATAAACTATACCCAAAGGTCTGCTAGCTACAAGCCCATGATGTTGTAGCCAGAGTCCACGTACAGAATTTGCCCTGTTACGCCGCTCGACAAGTCACTACATAAGAACGCTGCTGTTTTGCCGACTTCCTCTTGCGTCACCGTGCGACGCAAAGGTGCTCTCTCTTCGACGTGGTGGATCATGTCTAGGATGCCACCGACTGCTGAGGATGCCAGCGTCCGGATGGGGCCTGCCGAAATGCCATTTACCCGAATGTTGTTCGGGCCTAGCTCGGAAGCGAGATAGCGGACGTTCATCTCCAGTGCTGCTTTAGCAGTGCCCATCACATTGTAGTTGGGAATCACCCGAACGCCACCCAGATATGTCAGCGTCACAATGCTACCGCCCTCCGTCATCAAAGGCTTCGCCGCCCCTGCGAGATTGATTAATGAATAGGCACTAATCTCCAGTGCTGTTTGAAAGCCAGATCGCGACGTGTTGCTAAAGTCGCCCGTCAGGTCTTCCCGATTAGCAAAGGCAAGGCAGTGAACCAGAATATCCAGCTTGCCCCATTTGTCTTTCACAGTTGCGAACGTATCTGCAACCTGCTCGTCGTTCTGGACATTACAGGGCAAAAACAACGAAGGATTCAGAGGCTCCACCAAATCCTTCACTTTCTTTTCCATCTTGCCCTTTTCGTCCGGCAGATACGTCACGCCCAAATCGGCCCCTGACGCGTGCAGCTGCTGGGCAATTCCCCAGGCAATGGAGCGGTTGTTGGCAATGCCCGTGACGAGCGCATGTTTTCCAGTGAGATCCAGCATGGTAATTCTGTGATGAGCCACTTAGGAGAATACTCAAAAGTGGGGACGGGTGGATAGGGGGTGGAGGCGTGGAGGGGTAGGGGAGTGATGGAGTAGTGGGTGGAGGGCGGTGGGTAAGAGGAAAAAGGAGCAGGAGAAGCAAGGGGAAAATGGGGAAAGGGAGTGGAGGCGATGGGGGAAAGCAAAATCTCGTAAGGGCGAGGCATTTTGCCAGTATTTAATATTCTTCAAGACTCTAC
>JBCBJE010000627.1:0-3904 GCA_038523735.1 Cyanobacteria bacterium J06626_18
ACAGGATTACCAGCTGTAACACTGGCAACCTTGACAAACATCATATCGGTCGAGGGCAAAGTTGCTGCGACTATTGCTGATTTCCTGACAGGATAGATAATATGAGCGAATGGCCCATCGTGCTCTATTGGCATGAAAGGTCTTGGGTCCTTAGCTCAGTGGATAGAGCACGATGGGCCATTCGATCATATTATCTATCCTGTCAGGAAATCAGCAATAGTCGCAGCAACTTTGCCCTCGACCGATATGATGTTTGTCAAGGTTGCCAGTGTTACAGCTGGTAATCCTGTGCAATGAGCTGCGGTAGGGTATCCATCAGGCCATTGCTGGTTGGCTTCTGCAAACGGGTAGTGGGGTACTTGCCTTACTGTGGAAGTGGCCGCTGGTGCGAGCGATCGTGCCCAGCGGTATCTGTCCCGGTCCAACAGACTCAACTCGCTGCATCATGTTCATTCTTAAGCGACAGGATGTTGACATCAAAAACGTCCAGCATCCCAGAAAGGATCAAGCAATTCCCATTTTGCACTACCAAGGCCAGACCTTTCGCTTGCTGAGCGTGTTCACAGCCGCCCAGGAAGAAGATGCTAGAGCTCTATGGCGGGATTTAACCGACAATCGAGGCAAAGCCTGTGTTCTGTTGGAAGAGCCTGAGCGCTTCAGTGTCTGGGGAAAGATCCGTTTAGAGAACCTGGAGGAGGAAAGCGAAGCTGCGACCAGTAACGGTCAGACGGCTGATCCATTCTTGATTCAAGGATGTTTATTACTATTGCAAGCCCTTTCGATTGACATTGAAGATCTGTTGGGAAATAGGCAAGCCGATCTATTCGAGAAAGATATTGCCGGTATTTTGACTCAAGAAAAGTTTCCTCAAGTCACGTCCGAAAAAGCGGTAAAGATGCTGATGACGATGGACCCCTTAGCCACCCAAGTGCCCCACTGGGGAGAGCCTCACCTGCTGAAGCTACTGGCAGAAACTCATCGTGTTGGTAAAACCTACTTTGGTAATGCCACCTTTACTGAGCGATCGCTCGATGCTTTGGAAGATTTACCAACTGGCGATCGCCAGAAGTTTCTGGTGTGGCTAGGGCAGTCTCCTAGTGGGCAACTTTGGACCTAACGCTGAAACCGGGAGGTTTAAGATTCATTTAACTTTGCCCCGTTTGGGAGAAGGTGTGTCAACCTTGCTGAACGAGGTCCAAGGGCTTCAAGAAGGCGCTAGCCTAGACTCAAAGTGAGTCTATTATTTCATTGTTCCGCGCTCTGAGGGGTCTTTACCATTGAGCAAACAGTCATCTACTGCAGCATCTTCCTTATCTACTAATAGCCTCATCCTGTTTGAAGTCACCTGGGCAGTGGTGGCCCTTCTATTCTTCCTCTTCTTCAGCGTTCCTCCGGACGGTGGCGAGCGATCGCAGTGGTATCGCAACGGTATTACCGTTTTGGAAACCGGAGCATTTGTAATTTCAAGTCTGTTGTGCCTTCGCAATTGGCGCAGCGGGCAGATTGTGAGCGGGCGTGGCGTCTGGTTCTGGATTTTTCTGGGACTCTTATCCTACGCCGTCGGCAACATCTTCTTTTATATCTGGAACAGCCTTTTTGGACTTGATCCAGATGTATCCTTGGGCGATGCCTTTTACCTATTGTCCTATATCTTTTTGGCAGCGGGCATGCTGCAGGCAGTTTTGCCTCGGCGTTTAAATTTAGAAGTGCGGCAGTGGGGCATCGTAGCTCTGACCGGCTTCTTGGGCGTAGCCTTAGTGGTATTTTTGAATGTTAAAGAACCTCCTGAGACGGCGGCACAGTTATCTTCTACAGGTGATAGGCCCGATATAGTAGCACCTCAGACGATTCTGGTCCGGGCTCCGGCGGCGTCTCCCTCAATCGCTGTGAAACTGCCGACGGTAAACCTGGAAATCGCTCCGGCAGCTACCGTACTCGGCGTCACCGCACCTCCTTGGGCAGCCGAACTGGATGCCGCATTAGAGCCCTATTCGGGAATTGTGGGTTGGCTGTATGTACTAGGTGACTGCTTGTTGCTGGTGGTTGCTGCTACGCTACTGGTTGCTTTTTGGGGCGGGCGATTTACCCAATCCTGGAAACTCATCGCAGTCGCGGCGTTTTGCCTTTACATAGCCGACATGTTCTTCGCTTATTACGTCAACGTCTTGGACGCTTACCAGGAAGGGGATCTTTGGGAAATTTTTTGGACCTTCTCCGCAATTTTCTTTGGCTTAGGCGCTATCGTAGAGCACTCAGTTTCGAGTCGTTCGCGGCGCACATCGCGGCGCCGCCGCGCTTAGCTGGCAGTAAGATAAAGAATCACCAGACGTAACCGCACAGCATCCTCGAATGGCACCCAGCAAACTTTCTGACACGGACAAGCAACAAATTACAGAGCTGTACTGTCAGCCAGGAGAGACGACATCGACTTTAGCAAAGAAGTTTGGTGTTAGCAGTAGTACTGTAAGCCGAGTGTTAAAGCAACAGCTCTCGGATGAAGACTACGGCCAGCTTATGCAGTGGAAGCGCAGCGGTGAGCGAGGACGTCTACAGCTTTCCTCCCAAGCAACGACGGGTGCATCTGACGCCTCGCCTGAAGCTGCTCCAGTATCGGAACCGGATGCCGCCCCAGAGCCTGGTGGACCTACCGCTGACTTAGAAACTGCCCCAGAGCCTGAACCTACCGCTGACTTGGAATCGGAGCCAGAAGCACCGATGGCAGCACCAGAAACCGCCCTAGCTCCAGAACCGCCGACAGAAACGACGGACGAAGAAGAACCGAATACCTCGAAGCCTTCTAAAGCTAAGCCCGTTCCCAAGCGGCGATCGCGACGGCGATCGACCGTACAGTCGAAAGATGAGGAGACTGCTGTTGAAGATCAGCTGCCATTGAAGTTGGAAGCTCCTGCAGCCGAGCCAACTCCCGCAGTCGATGCCACAGCGGCTACTGTTGCCAGCGACCCGTCAGATAAAGCAGACCCTGACGACCTTCCCCACGAAGCCGTTGCCGTTGATTGGGGCGATGACGGCTTAGATGAAGCGGATGACTACGCTGATGATGACTACGTCGACGATGAAGACGACGAGGATGACCTAGAGGACGAACAACAGGATTGGGATGAAGACGAGACTGCAGAAGATCGTCGTGCTTTGTCTGCACCTCGCCAAGAGCAGATGACGGTCCTCCCCTTTAACACCCTAGTGTTGAAAAAACCTTGCTATCTGGTAGTAGATCGCCTCTCTGAGCTCATCACGTGTCCTTTAAAGGATTTTGCCGAACTGGGTCTGATTCCCCAGGAAGAAGAACAGGCTCGGACACTGCCTGTGTTCGACAATCACCGGATAGCCCGCAGGTTCTCTCGTCGCAACCAGCGTATTGTCAAGGTACCCGACGGCATGATGCTGACCAAAACGCAGCACTATCTCCACGCTAAAGGTATCACTCGCATTCTGTTCGATGGACAGGTATACGCATTGAACTAGGGAGTCGGATATTTGCGAAACGCAATCTGATAACACAGGGGCATAGAGACCTCGGCAAATATGAAAGACAGAAGAAGCTAGGGAACAGAGTCCTTCGCTCTGCTGACTTCCGAAGCATGCCTCCTAACGGGTATCAACGTAAAGCGGGGAATTTGGGTAACACAAGAATTCAGAAGCCAGGATTCAGTAGAGCAATGGATTCTGATTTCTGATTTCTGACTCTCTACTTACCGGAGTTTCCTGACTTAAACGGTTACGCTTCCTGGCTTCATACTCCAGAAATACTTCCCGCCTGAAAGTAGTAACCCTTAAAAAGCTAATCCATGTCGCTCGATACCTAGAAAGATCTCTCCAAAAGGTATGTACCTTGACCACATCTAAATCCTCGTTTTTTGTTTAAGTGAAAACTCCAGTTTGCGCA
>JBCBJE010000628.1:0-3888 GCA_038523735.1 Cyanobacteria bacterium J06626_18
GCGCCTTTAATCGTCGTTTTGACCAGGGCTTCCAATCCATGCAGGGCGATGTTTGCCAACAAAGGGGAAATTACTCCGCCTTGAGGTACACCTTCGTGCGTAGCTTGAATCTGGTCGTTGTTTACCACGCCTGCTTTCAGCCATGCCTTGCATTGCCTGGCAATTGATGGATGACTTTGAGCAAGCTGGTCAACTAATGGGCCGTGAGCGATTTTGTCGAACGAACCCATTAGTTGAAACCCCTTTCAAGCACCCATCGGACAGCTCGCTGAGTGAAATTGAAGTGACAGATCCGATGCACCCACTATTCGGTCGGCGGTTTTCGGTGCTCTATACCGGCCAACCAGGACCTGGCAGAGCCTACGCTTCGGTGTCTTATCGAGAAGGTATGCGCTTGCGCATTCCATTGTCAGTTACTCAAGCCACTCCCACTCAACCGAGATTGGAGACAAAGCTCACCATAGAAAGTGTGAGTGAGTTAGTCACCTTAATCGAAAATTGGGAGGCCTTATGTCTATCTCCCCTAAGCGCGTCTGGCAGCGACTCAGTCCAGACCTAAAAGCCGAGATCCAAACCGACATCACCCTCATCTGCCAGGAGATAATCAATGCTTACATCAGAACTAGTAACCCCGACCCACACCGCGCGCAAAGCCCTGATTTACATTCGTCAATCGAGTCCCCATCAGCCGATCAACAATCAAGAAAGTCTTCGACTACAGTATGCGCTTCAGCAACGGGCAAAGGACCTGGGCTGGGCCAGTGAGCGCATTGAAGTGATTGATAGTGACTTAGGCACAACGGCATCAACCGCTGACCATCGCAGCGGCTTCAAAGACCTGATTGCACAGGTGACGCTAGGCCAAGTCGGCATCATCCTGTCCTATGACGTGACCCGGCTGTCGCGCAATTGTTCAGATTGGTATCCGCTGCTGGATTTGTGTGGTTATAAAAGTTGTTTGATAGCAGACCACGATAGTGTTTACGACCCGAGCAGTGCCAACGGACGGCTGCTGTTGGGATTGAAAGGCCAAATTTCAGAAGTAGAACTCTATACCATCCGAGCCCGTCTCACGGCAGGCCTGCTCAACAAAGCAAAGCGCGGTGAATTAGCCTTGAGGTTGCCCGTCGGTTTAGTGCGCGATGAAGCGGGCGTTGTCCATAAAGACCCTAACCGAGAGGTGCAAGACCGCATTAGTCTGGTATTTTCAACATTTTTACAGCTCAAAGCAGCGGCTCAAGTCTTGGTCTACTTCAATCGTCAGCAGCTCACGCTGCCTCGGCGCGATCGCTTTGAGACGATTGTCTGGCGTCAACCTAGCCTAGCTGCTGTGATTTCGATACTGAAAAATCCGGCCTATGCGGGTGCCTTTGTCTATGGTCGCACTCGAAGCCTCAGAGACCCGGCCAATCCTAGCCAGGTTCACATTAAAACCTTACCCATTGAAGAATGGAAAATCCGCATCAATAATCAGTATCCTGCTTATATTGACTGGCCCACCTACGAGCGGATTCAGGCACAGCTAATGGATAATTACCTGGAGTACGACCGGAACAAATCAAGAGGCATCCCCCGCAAAGGTGCAGCGCTGTTGCATGGCATTGTTTACTGTGGCGAATGTGGCCATAAGATGGTGGTGCAATACAAACACGCCACCCGGTATATCTGCAACTATCTACGACAACAGTATCGGGTACCTGTTTGTCAGTATATCCCAGCAGATATCATCGACAACTACGTTGTCAATGCCTTCTTTGAAGCGCTTTCACCCATTGAGATTGATGCCTATGAACAGGCCATAAAAGTTCAACAAAGAACAGAAGAACAACTGAATAATGCTCACAAACAACAATTAGAAAGATTACAATATGAGGTCGCTTTAGCCGAGCGTCGATACAATCAAGTTGACCCTGACAATCGGCTGGTTGCGGCTGAGTTAGAACAACGTTGGGAAACCGCTTTGGGTGAACTTCAGAAAGCTGAAAATAGTGACCCGCCAAAATCATCTTCACGGACTGCCAGCGCCTTGCCAACAGGCCTTAAAAAAGCATTTTCTGAGATTGGGACAAAGCTACCTGAACTCTGGCCTACCGACGTTTTGACTCAAGCTCAGAGAAAGGCGCTGCTCAGGTGTTTGATTGATAAAGTAGTCGTACATCGGATGGCACGTGATACGGTACATACTCGCATTGTTTGGAAAGGAGGAGAAATAACAACAGTCGATTTACCCATTCCTGTCGGTTCATGGACCGAACTGACCAACAAGGACGAGTTAGAAGCCAATATTATTGACCTTAGCCAGCAGGGTGTAGATGACCAAGTGATTGCAAAACGGCTCACTCAACAAGGCTTTCGCTCTCCCTCTTCACAAGATACGCTATTGCCGAGTACCGTCAAACGCATCCGGCTCCAACGGGGCATTATGGTTAAACCTCATCAATCTCATCCTCGGCGTATTCAGGGCTACCTGACGGTCACCCAAGTTGCTCAAAAGCTACACTTATCTGTGTCCTGGATCTATGACCGTATCCACAACGGCACCATTCAGGTAGATCGTCAGAATGACGACAAACTATACCTATTCCCTGATGTGCCCGAAACGCTAGCGCAGTTCAAGCAACTCGCGGATGGAAACCTCCAGACGTTATGTTTTTGATAGGAGTATCAAGATGCCTAATCGAAACATTTGCAGATGTCAGCATCTAAGACATACTTCGGCTTTTGCGCGATGCAGGTCCGGATGGCTTCGATTGCGTCATGACAGGCTCTGCCTGGCCTGAAGCCGTATGATTCTGATTCAAAACGGGCTTCCCATTCGGGCTCTAGGGCCTGTTTGAGAAGGGTTTGTTTTGCTCTTTCCTCAATGGTGGGTATGCCGAGGCCTCTTTTTTCCTGTTTGCCAGGTTTGGGAATCCAAACCCGACGAGTCGGTGTTGACTTCCCGTCTAATCTCAGGTTTTGGGCCAGTACTAAACGCTCTGGGGGTGTCAGGGATTTCTTCCCGTCTACCCCTGCGGTAGCCCGACCTTTATTGTCCTGTGTTACCCGCCGTACAGCTATCAGTTTGGCATGCCAGGATTGGACTAGCGTCTTCTGGAGCCGCCTAACTGTGGGAATGTCCCCACACTGTGAAGCGCGATAGATTCGCTTTTGGAGCTTGAAAACGGCGAACTCAGCTTTGCGCCAGTCCACCGCCCTCCATTCCACTTGTGATGTCATCTCCGTTTTGGACATATTCACTCTTACTTTGCGAACGTATCTTTCACATAGCAGTGAGTCTGTCTGCATATCCTGCTCCATTACAGAGCGGCCTTGGCTTCGGACTCAATCCCTCCGAGGGCGGCTTGCGCTAGCTACTTCTCCACAATTGACCGATTCTGGAGAGCCGACCCCTCGGTTTAACTCGTTCCTAGTTTCCGTAGGTGCTGGTTGTAGAACCTCTCTATCCACCGGGGGGTTGGTAGGTGTCGATAGTCAGAAGGCAAGCTGCTATCTACCGTCCCCTTGAGCTTATTTTGCTCCCTGCGCATAAGCCTTATTCCGCAAGTTGACAATGACGATGGTTTGGACAAGAGTTCGCTTTCGCTGTTCTGCACCAGATGCTCCCGGTTTCACCACAATTCAGGCTGGTAGCTTATCCGGTTTTCATCCCGCTTCAGTTCTGGCGGTGCTAACCTCTCCATAGCTGGGGACGATGCTGTCACCTGGACACTTCAGGGGGAGGACTTTCACCTCCACGGAAACTAAGTTATCTCGGTTTCGAGTGTTGACACCCTTCCCTGTTGACCCGCTTGATAGCGGGTGTGACGCTTTCGGATTGCTCCTCGGCGCGCCAACGAGCCGCACTGCCGCGATTATCTTGAGTCACCCGTCGCACAGCCAGTAACC
>JBCBJE010000629.1:0-3887 GCA_038523735.1 Cyanobacteria bacterium J06626_18
GAACGTTATTAACGTTCGGGTCAAAAACCACCAGTACGACTTCGTTGTGCCCCGTCATGCCGCTGCATACTTCCCGGTAAGTGGGATTGGGCGTATGGCCTGCAGCATAGCCAACTGCCGTCGTATAAACACCCTCGGTTTGCCAGAACTTGCGTTCAGCGCCCCAAAAGCAGCCAAGACCAAACACAGCAGTCTCCATACCCTCTGGGAAGGGGGGCTTGAGAGGATTGCCGTTGACGTAATGATTGTCGGGAACCGCGATCGGCTCACTGCGTCCAGGCAGCGCCTCATCTGGGCTAGGGAGCGAAAGCTTCTTACCAAAGCCAAATAACACCATGGTTAGACAGACTCAAAATACCTCCCTTTCACTATAAATCAAGCCTTCGTGTGGTGCCCCAGCTCCGAGGGTTCTGTTTACCGCACTCCAGGCTCCCAGATCCCAGGGTTCTGTCTGCCATGCCGGGAATATGTGGTTGCGCCAAGAACCCTGGGATCTGTATCAGGCAAACAGTCTCGAAGCAATGAGTGCCATACAATACATTCGCCTTATGCAAAAGCATTCTTCCCTGTAAGTTAGCGGGTGTTTTCTCATGAGTAATCCGTCGTCCGAGCAGTCCCCAGAAGTCGCACAGTCCCCAGGAGCGATCGCCCGTTTCTTTGACTTTGGGGCCTTGGGTACCGACACGCGGACTGAAATTGTGGCGGGTGTGACGACCTTTATCACCATGGCTTACATCTTGGTGGTGAACCCGGGCATCCTCTCCAGCGCCATTTTTATCGATGAAAGCGGTGATCTGTTTGGTCAACTGGTGGTCGCTACGGGCATTTCGGCAGCGATCGCTACCCTCATCATGGGCCTTGTAGCCAAATACCCGATTGCTCTCGCCCCAGGGATGGGACTCAACGCCTTCTTCGCTTTTTCCGTGGTTCTGGAGCTGGGCATTGACTGGCGCGTGGCGCTGGCAGCGGTCTTCATTGAGGGCCTGATTTTCATTGGCCTCACCCTCACCAACTTCAGAGCTGCCATCATCAAAGCCATTCCCGAATCACTAAAGCGAGCAACGGCGGCAGGAATTGGCTTATTTATCGCTTACATTGCGCTAGCGGGCGACCCTGAGGTGGGCGGTGCTGGCATCATTGTGGCATCCGAAGCGACGAAGACAACCCTCGGCAACTTAGCCCAGCCCGAAACTCTGATGGCCCTACTAGGGATTTTGGTCACGGCTGCTTTTGTAGCTCGCCGTATCAAAGGAGCGCTTTTGTGGGGCATTCTGGCGACAGCAATCCTAGGGTGGATTTTGGGCATTACGCCTTGGCCTACAGGGGTTGTTGGAATTCCGCTATGGCCAGGAAATATCTTGGGTCAGGCATTTGTGGGGCTGGGGCAAATTGGCACTGCAGGCATCGCTAATTTCCTCATCATCGTATTCGTCTTTCTGTTTGTCGACCTGTTCGACACCATCGGGACCCTTTCTGGAATTGGCGTCCAGGCAGGCTACATCAAAGAAGATGGGGAGTTGCCGAGAGCAAATCAAGCCTTGATGGCCGACGCGATCGGCACCACTGCCGGAGCAGTTTTAGGGACCTCCACTGTGACTAGCTACATCGAATCGGCCTCTGGCATCACGGAAGGTGGCAAGTCAGGCTTTACGGCAGTTGTCACGGCAGGCTGCTTCTTGCTCGCAATTTTCTTTATTCCTCTCTTGTCGGCCATTCCTGGCTACGCAACGGCTCCCGCTTTGTTGATGGTAGGCGTGCTGATGATGGGCAGCGTAGCAACCATTCGCTGGTCCGACCCAGCGGAGTCAATTCCCTGCTTTCTAACCATATTGCTGATGCCTTTGACGTTTTCCATCGCCGAAGGTTTGGCTGTCGGATTCATCGCCTATCCGCTGATCAAAACGGTTCAAGGCAAAGCCCAGGAAATCAACTGGATTGTATGGCTCCTCGCAGCGGTCTTTGTCCTGCGGTTTGTTTTGCTGGGGCTAGGGGTTGCGTAATGGAGTGGATGGGTAGAAGGGTGGAAGGGTGATGGGCTGAGGGCAAAGGGCAAAAGGCAAAGAGTAAGTCACGTGACCAATGCCCAATTACCGATTACCCGCCACCGACGAACATTAAATATGAACCAAGAACTGAGAACCAAGAACTCCTTGTTCCCTGTTCCTCCTTGCTCTCCCGCTCCCCACACAAATTGTTGCTCTGCCACCTTGCAGCTAACCCAAGGCTATGTGAGCATAGCAAGGCGAAGATTTTTGGCTACACTGTGGCGCAGGCGTCGTCAGAGGCACACATGGTTTCGGTGGCAAGGCAGCTGGGGGAACAGGCAAGAGCCACCTCAGTGCAGATTTATCAAAAAAACGCTCATTTGCTGAACCGCTATGGGCGCTGGTTCTGGCTGGCGTGGCTGGCGGCACTGGTGGATGGCAAGCTGCTGTTGGCGATCGCCCTCAGCACCCTCACCTACCGCTTGGTGACCACTGGTTACCAGATTCCCTGGGAGAAGCTGGAACCCCTGTGCGATCGCTTCTACACGCAGATCCAACAAATTAGCCACAATCCTTTAGGTGCAGGCATGCTGACCTTTGGAGCTACCTATGGGCTAACCGCAGCGTGGTCAGAATTAGGCGGCAGTTGGGCAGCCGCAGCGTTATCGGGTCTCAGCATCATGAACGTGCTGCTGCTGGCGCGTAGCAAGCGCTCGGAGTCCACAGATCCCCAGCCATTTGACCAACTTTTCGAGGACCTTCCAGAATCCCAATGGCAGCACCTGACTGCCTCAGATCCGGTACAGCGTCTGCTGGCGGTTCGTTCGCTCTTGCGCTGGAGCCTTAGCGAAGCGGGAGCCGCGAACTATTTGCCTGGAACGGATGTAACGGGGCGATCGCATTTAGTTGACTGCTTCCGCGTGATGCTGACCCACGAAACAGAACCGCTCGTGCGGGTGGCCCTGATCGAAGGACTCAAGGCACTACAGCCCAAACCGCAGCTATCGCCAGGACAACCTGCCATCCAGCCACTGGTGGCGCGATCGCCTCACGTACAGGCACAACGATGTGTCGAGTACGTCGAACCTTAAGAATTCCGAGCGTCGTACTCAACTCCGCAGGGGATCGGGTTAGCCTAGCAAAGCATTTGTATGCAGGCGCGATCGCAGGCTCTCCCTGTCCACTCTCATTCTCCTTTGCAAAATTCTATGGATCGCTTCACCGTTGAGGTCATTTCTCAGACCCCTAATCCTCAGCAGACTATCTATGCCGGTATGCATCAAGACTACGCCGAAGGCTTCGTGGCCCATGAGCGTGATCAATGGCCGGACGAGGAAAAATGCGGTGAGCTTGTCATCAGAAATTTACTGAAAGGAGGCCGGGGACACTATGGGCCGTTGGAACATCCTCAAATGGTATTAAATGTGGGTTGGTTTCCTCACAGTACGATGCAGCAGATTCGCACCCATCGTGTGGGCGTGAGTTTTGATGTGCAAAGTTTTCGGTACACGGGAAGTCGCATCCTAGACGTGGTAAATGGCAAGCGGGATGTGGAAGAAGTGTTTTACCTGCGCCCAGTCGGACTTTACAGCGATCGCCAGGGCAAAAAGTACGAATACACCGCTGAAGAGCGTCAGCAAGATATTGAATGGTGCCTCAAAGCTTGTCATCGCTACCAAGCAAAGATCAGCGTGGGGTTCTCAGAAGAACATGCCCGGGGGCTAATTCCCTTCGATGTCCGTCAGCACTGGATTATGTCTGCCAATGTTCGCTCTCTTATGCATTTACTCGATCTGCGATGGAAGGCGGATGCTCAACTAGAAGCTCAAAAAATGTGCGAAGTGATTTGGCCTCACTTTAAAGCTTGGGTACCCGCGATCGCAGATTGGTACAAAGAAAATC
>JBCBJE010000630.1:0-3876 GCA_038523735.1 Cyanobacteria bacterium J06626_18
AAGCACCCTCTTTGCTCAGACCATCGTCTAGTACGAATGCTCTATTTATACATATTCCTCGGGTGATGATATCCGTGTTTTCCCAGACTTTAGGCAATAGCAAGAGATAGCAACGCTCTGTTCCTCAGAACTTTGCTAGCCGCAGAGTGGCTAAGCTGACCTCAACACGCCAATTCTTTCTCTTCGCTACAATGCGAGCGCGCTCTCACTCCATACCGATGACCACTCGCTACTTCATCGAATCCGACTTCGACTCCACTCAACTCGCACGCCAGGCTCGCGATGAACTCGCACAACACCTCACAGCGCAAGGTCTTGACTGTCAGACGCTCACACTCTTACGCGCTACTGATGGCATCAAAATCTTTGCCCTTGATACTTCTGAATCCGAGCCGCACCTGGAGACCACGTCCATGAAGCCTAGACGCCATCGAACTCCGAGCAGGCGCGATTTCCCCCCGGGAACGCTTCGCGAACGCTCAAGCACCGCTAATGTCACTATTCGGTAAGATCGCCAAGAAGCGTAAAGGCTGACTCATATCCTGATTGGCCAGCTGCGTTATTGACCCTGGTCGCCTTCGCTTGAAAATTGACAATATCACTCAATCCGCCTTCTTGAACAAGAATAGCGACGTATTTCCCTACCTCATTGCCAGATGGGGAGAGCTTCATCAGCTACTGAATAGCCTGATAGCGGCGGCTGAAAGACAATATCCACCGCGCGACTGAACGCGGTAGCCAACCCGTGCCAACTTTGGCACAAATTGTGAGCAGCAGTCGTAGTTGCTTTATTATCAGCAACGGATCGTATCGCACGGCTAAATACAAACATCGCGTAACTTCACGACTTTGTTGAGGGCTTGGAGGTTCTTCAACTCCACGCAACATCAGATATCGATACAGGTGGGCTAGGCTCTTGCGCCGCAGTGGCTGTAGCTCTGCTGGAGCAGCGGCAAACCCTCGCTCAATCACCTTGAGTCGATCCGCTTCCTGCTCTCGCAGACGCGAACTCATAGCCCCCTCTGCCATCCGGTAATGAACCTGTACCTGAGGCACGGTGACGAATGGGTAATGTGCCGCGAGTCGCAGATAAAGGTCGCGGTCCTGACTGCATCGAAGGGTGGGATCAAAGCCACCCACCGCCGCGAGTGCTGAACGCCGAATGAGCGGAGTAGAAGCGTTCTCCAGAAAATTGGCTACCAGCAACTGCTCATAGGCAATGCCTTCAACAAGGCTCCGTTTCCCCGGACATAACCAACGCCCTTCGTTATCAATATAGTCACACCAGCTATAAGCTAAAGCTGCTTCCGGATGCGCTTGCAGAGCTGTGAGCTGAGCCGCCAACTTGGCGGGCATCCAGATGTCATCCGCGTCGAGAAAAGCCACATAGTCACCCTGAGCTTGCTCAATGCCGCGATTGCGGGCGATCGCGACTCCTTCATTGGCCCCCGTCAGTAAGCGTATCCGGTCATCTTGAAAGCGCTGAACCACCTGCTGTGAATTGTCTGAGGAACCATCATCGACGACAATCAGCTCCCAGTTCTGATGGGTTTGTTGGAGGACGGAGGCGATCGCCTCCCCCAAGGTCCGTTCAGCATTGTAGGCAGGCATGATGACTGAGATGAGCGACATGTCAGAACCAGTGACGGAACAGGTAGACGAAGGGACTTTTGAGATTACCGAGGTGAAAGGCTAAAAGGCAATCAGCTTCTAGCGTGGCCCGACTGCGAAAGCGATGCTGCAGCAGGTGCTTGAGGATACGGTGGAGGCTTCCTGCCAACGCCCGTCCTAACCTTAGGGGGTACTGCCAGGGCTGAGCGGTCATCAGGGTGAGTTCGCAGGTCCGCAGCCCATGGAGATGGGTCAGCGATCGGAGATAAGAGCGCTGCAGCCGTTCGGTTGGAATAAAATGCTCAATCTGGAGCTGCGGCGTGTACCAAATAGCCCAGCCCTGTCGAGCCAAGTGCAACGAGATTTCATAGTCGTTGCCACCGCGATCGGTACATCGAGGTATTTCAGGCAGACTATCCAACCACGCCTGGCGCCGAATGACTAATCCCGCCCCCGCAGGTAACTGCAAGGCTTGGGACTGAAAGGGGTGGGGATGAGGGCCGTGGTCCCGAATAGCTAAGTGACCGAGGATGGCTTCTACCGGCTCTGACGGGGGTGTTTCAAAGACGCCACGGACACGTCCGTTAAAAGCACCCACATCGGGGTGGCGTTTGCCAAACTCAATTGCCGTCGTCACCCAGCCAGGGGTCGGCCAATTGTCATCGTCGAGGAAGCCCACGAGCCTGCCACGAGCATGGCTGACGCCACACTGCCGTGCAAAGGTGACCCCTTGCCGAGGCTCAAACACCAAGCGTAGGGGAATCGCTAGCGTCCAGGACCGCTGCCACTGCTGAATGACCTCAGCCGCATGGTCTTGGCTGTTGTTATCCACAATAAGAATTTCCCACCGTTGATAACGAGGTACGACCTGCTTTTGGAGTCGGGAAAGGACCGCTGGCAAGCGTTCAGCACCGTTATAGGTAGGAATGACAACTGTTAGGTCAAGAGTCTCGACCAGTGGAACCGTCTTGAAATTAGTCAAACACTCGTTAGCAGACTGAAGGGAATGGTTTGCCAACATGGCGATCGCTCAAGGTTAAAATTCGGCGTAAGGTTATGAAGGCGCGTAACGTCAATACTGCGGCAACGACTGCAGAGGGCTGACATGCCTACGGGTAGAGACCTGATTCGGACTGTCAACGACCCACTTTCATATCATGATGCGTGAACCAACGGCAGGGCGTGAAGGACTCTTCAAAGCATTACAGCTCCTGAGTCAATACTATTTGGGCTTTCCCAAACTTTGGGAAACCTATTTACAAACCTCAAAACCTGAGCAGCTGATTTTGCTCTTGCGGGCCGATGGCATGGAAGCAGCCCCTTCACCGGTGTTTAGCGGTACAGATTGGCTCCGCATTGTTGACCTCAACCAGTCGCTAGCCCTGTTCCCCGATGAAGATGGGTATGTGAACTCCACCAAAGTTTTGGAGAGCCTGACGATCTATTTGTCAGGACTCAGTGGTTATCAGGCGGCGCAGCTCGAGTTGGAGACTACCACCATTCATCTGACGCTGGAGGCGGAGGCAATGGCTGAGTTCTCGTTGAGGGTAGCTGTTCCCGTCCATAATCAGGACGACGCGCTGCTGTACTACTTGTTTCCCAACGGGTTAGGCAACTGGAAGCGCGTCGTACCGGAGGCCGTCGCGCAATTGTGAAGCGCTTAATCTTGTTGGCGCTGAGCATAGCGAGTCAGTTCCTCGTACACGGCATCGTAGGCGGGTTTGGGCTGCAGCTGGTCATCGAACAGGCAGGGGGTGTCGTGGGGGTCGCGC
This sequence comes from Cyanobacteria bacterium J06626_18, assembly GCA_038523735.1. Classification (GTDB taxonomy): domain Bacteria; phylum Cyanobacteriota; class Cyanobacteriia; order Phormidesmidales; family Phormidesmidaceae; genus SIO1E4. Next base: position 3,384 of record JBCBJE010000630.1, read on the forward strand.
TCAGGGGGGATATGGTAAGCATGGCGATCAGTGCAACCCCAAAAGTTAAAGTGCTTGACCCCGGCTTCCAGGGCGGCACGGATGATTTGTCGATAGGCTTGAGCTTGCAGGTTGAACTTCACGGTGTTCGGCAGGGTCTGGGTGGGTTTATGAATCGCGACGCTGACTTCGCACAGGTGAACCGCGATACCGAGTTGCTGAAGGTCACGAATAGCACCCGCGAGCCGGATGTTACTGACCGCAACGGATCGGAACAGCTCGTGGTGAAGCTGCATTCCGACCCCGTGTATCGGAACATTGGCCGCTTTCAGCTCGCGGACCATTTTGGCGACGGCTTGCCAGCGACCGCGAGTATGGACGCGATAGTCGAGGTAGAGCAGTTGAGCATCCGGGTCAGCGGCGTGTGCCCACTGGAAACATTTGGGAATAAAGTTTTCAATTGATTTCCAGATAGAGTTGCGGGGGTAGCCGTTGTCTTGGATCGCTTCATTAA
>JBCBJE010000631.1:0-3866 GCA_038523735.1 Cyanobacteria bacterium J06626_18
CTTGGAGTCAATAACTCAATCCCTAAGGAGCGATAAAAATATTAGTGCGCTAGAGCCGATTGATTTCCAGCGAGTTTTGTCCTGAAATTTAACTTTGATATTGCGGCCAGACTTGTTATGTACAGTAGCCTTGCTTTTCTTGCTCACGCTTCGCAAATTGATGATTTGATGGCTTGGATGACACAGTATCGCGACTCGTTATCCGCTTTTCAAATTCTCACAACAGCCGATTTAGCTCAGCAATTTCAGCGTGCTCCACATCTGGCAACGTTATCCATCCAAGCAATGCAATCTATCCAGGCTGGCGGTGATATTCAACTGGCCTCTCATATCCTTTCTGAAGGCATCGCTGGGATGGTGTTCTTTGTTGATCCTGAGACAGTGCTCGCAGAAAATCCGTCTCTGGCAACACTGCTGCGGGCCTGCAAAACTCAGAACGTGCCTATTGCTTTAAATGAAGCAACAGCAGATCTAGCAATCCGAGGCTGGATTCGGAGTCGAGTCGCTTACTTAATCTTTAACCCAGTGGCGGGCCAGGGAAATCCTAACCAGGATATTGCTTTAATCCGAAATATTTTGGAGCCTCAAATTTTAGTCACTGTGATTATGACTCAGCCCGATATTGATCCAGCTGACCAAACTAGAGAGGCGATCGCGACTATTCAGGCTGCGAGTGAAGACGCTGGAACGCGTTTGATTATTGCGTCTGGAGGCGATGGCACGGTCTCGGCGGTTGCGGGTGCCGTCATTGGGACGGATATTCCCTTGGGAGTGATTCCCAGGGGCACCGCCAATGCATTTTCAGTGGCTTTGGGTATTCCCACGAGCTTAAAGGAGGCTTGTGAAACGATTTTGGCTGGCAATACGCGCGTTGTGGATACGGCCCGCTGCAATGACACACCGATGATTCTTTTAGCGGGGCTAGGCTTTGAGGCTGGCATGGTTGATAAAGCCACCCGCGAGCTTAAGAACCGTCTTGGAGCCTTTGCCTATGTGCTGGCGGGTGTACAGCAGTTTGCCGATCAGGAAATCTTTCAAGCGACGCTCGAAATAGACGGACAAACGAGTGAATTTACAACCAATGCCATTACGGTTGCTAACGTTGCCCCACCTACCTCTGTCCTGGCTCAAGGATTTGGTGCGGTGATTCCCGATGATGGTTTGCTGGAAGTGACCATTGACACCTCTCAGACGGCATTCCAAGGCGTTAATGCCTTAGCGTCTCTGGTCGCATCGGCGGTTGTGAAGTCTCCTACTCAGAATAAGGACGTCATTTGTCTGCGGGTCAGTAAAGTTCAGGTGGCTACCGATCCCCCCCAAAAGCTCGTGGTGGATGGGGAAATCCTTGAGAGCAATCCCATTGAGTTTGAATGTCTTCCCAGTAGTCTGACGGTGTTTGCACCCCTGCCTTCCATGTAGGCAAACTTGATAGTTTCACGAGCAGGCTGAATCGAGCGTAGAAGTCTGCACCTGTCGCCGGATAGCCTTTAGCGCCATTGTCCTCTGCTTGACTACATCAAAGGCATGAGGCATCTTCTGCTCCACAAGAGTCTGGTTCTCAAGACTGGCCTCGACGGGGTGAGGTTAAGGCTGAGGCATTTTGCTCACAACTGTGAAATCCTCCGTAGGGAGATCAGCAGTAGTATGGAAAGGGATGATGCAATTGAAGCCGATTTTGGCCCCTTAACCTCAGAACTAGGGAAATCGGGTTCAACTTATTCCTAAATTTAGGGGATGTAGGGGGCTTTTGTGTAAGCGCTCATGGTCGGGCTTGTGTCTACAGGCAGGCTCTAGCGACTGCTTAAAACGCACCGGATGAAACTTCGCCAAGGGTGTCAGTAAGGTCAAAGTAATAGATATCGTTTGAGAACGGAGATTACTTTATTCAGCTATGCAGGTGGAGGACGCGCTTAAACTCCTAGACACTCTGTTACCTCCGGGGTCACTCAATACGGTCAAAACCCTGGTGTTTCGAGAATCTTGGGATGGCAAGGGATATGCAGCGATCGCCGAATCTGCCGGTTACGACGCGGACTACATCAAAATCGCTGCGGCTCAGCTCTGGAAAGCACTCTCCCAAGCGCTCGGGGAAAAAGTCACTAAAAAGAACTTTCGCTCGCTCCTGCGCCAAAAATTTTGGACCCCTGATGTCCCTTCGCCAACATCGCTCCTTTCCCCAACCCTGCGAGAAGCCGCTAACGCGTCTACACCCCAAAGCCCTCCGGGCAGGCTCCGCCAACACCCCAAAGCCCTCCGGGCAGGCTTCGCCAACACCCCATCACTCCCAGAAACAAATCCCCATCAATCAAGGGCTGTATCAACCCGCTGCGATTGGAGTACGGCTCCCGATGTTTCCACTTTTTTGGGGCGCACTGAGGAACTCAAGCAAATTCATACCTGGATTGGCTCTGGTGACTGCCGCCTGATTGCGCTGCTGGGGATGGGCGGTATTGGTAAAACTAGTTTGGCAACGAAGGTAGCCCGTGATTTGCAGGGAGCGATGGACTACATCTTCTGGCGATCGCTTCGCAATGCTCCCCCTTTGGACAAGTTGCTGACCGCCATGGTGGCGTTTTTGACCGACCAGACGGTCACTGATGGATCGATGGATGTGTTGTTAGAACAGTTGCGATCGCACCGTTGTTTACTCATTCTGGATAATGCTGAGACCCTACTAAAATCTGGCTTGACGGGGCATTACCGCCCTGGCTATGAAGGCTACGGCGACCTGTTCCGCATCATTGGCGAAACGCCGCACCAGAGTTGTTTGCTCCTCACCAGTCGGGAGAAACCCCCTGAAATCGCTATTCTTGAAGGAACTGAACTCAGCGTCAAAACGCGGCCCCTGCAAGGCTCCCTAGAGGTCACCTTGCCCCTTATCCAGCGCAAGGGATTAATTGGTTCCCTGGCGGAGCAGCGGTTGCTATGCCAACAGTACAACTGTAGTCCGCTAGCCCTCAAGATTGTAGCGACCTCCATTCAGGATCTTTTCGCAGGCCAGATTACTGACTTTCTGGAAGCCGGGGCCATTAGCTTCAATGGTATTCGTCGCTTGCTCGATCAACACTGGCAACGGCTCTCGTTGCTAGAGCAGACTATTCTGCGATGGTTAGCCATCAATCGTACCTGGACATCGGTTGCCGAGCTGCATACAGATATTGTCCCGGCGGTTTCTAAGGGCCAACTTTTAGAAGCCTTAGAGTCCCTGACTTGGCGCGCACTGGTCGAGCAGCATGGCAGCCGCTATTGCCTCCAACCGGTGGTGTTGGAATACATCACTGACAATTTGATCAGCCAGGTTTTTCAAGAACTTGTCACGCCCGCATCAGACGCGGCTTTGACGCTGCTCAGTCAATATGCGTTGCTGAAAACCACGACAGAAGACTACATTTGTGCCACTCAAGCCCAGCTCATTCTTGCCCCCATTACGACACTGCTTCAGCAAACCTTATCAACGCCTGAGCGTTTACGGTGCTACCTGCAAGCCTTACTCAATCGTCTCCGACAGAGTAGCGAAGCGGGTTTAGGGATGGTTCAGGGGGCTGCGAATGGAATCGCGGGGAAGCAAGAAACAGCGCCCAGCCGATCACCCGATGCGTGGATGGTCGGGGCTGGCTATGGGGCTGGCAATATCCTTAACTTAGCCATTCAGCTGGGGTTGGACTTGACGGAGTTCGACGTATCTTGCCTGACCGTGCGCCATGCCGATTTACGGGAAACACCGCTGCACAGCGTGAATTTTGCCTACGCCCATTTTGACGCCACCGTCTTTCGGCAGAACTTTGGCAGCATCATGGCTGTGACCTACAGCCCTAATGGCAAGTTTGTCGCAACAGCAGGCACTGCGGGGCATATCCGGATTTGGC
>JBCBJE010000632.1:0-3861 GCA_038523735.1 Cyanobacteria bacterium J06626_18
CCGCATATTCCCGCTTGTCCGTCTGGGCTCGCAATGCCCACACTGCCGGTCCCCGCGAGTTGTTAAGAATGCGCTTTTGCAGGTAGGTACGATCAGTGATTTTGCCAATCTCACCGCCCAAGGCATCTACTTCATGGGCAAGTTGCGATTTGGCGGGTCCTCCCACAGCAGGATTGCAGGGCTGCCAGGCAATTTTGTCTAGATTAAGGGTCACCATCAGCGTGCGGCAGCCGAGGCGTGCCGAGGCCAGCGCCGCCTCGCAGCCGGAGTGTCCTCCACCTACAACGACCACATCAAATTCATCTAAAAAGTCAACAGAACCCAGAGAAACCATGAAGCCTACTGCAATCCCAACCATTGACAAGGACATAATCACGCTATGCACGTCTTCAGATTTTAGCGGTTCTGGACCGGCGCTGGGCGAACGCACATTGGTAGATAGAAAGCGGCGTAGGAGGGAAAGACTTTTTGAGCTTTGAATGAACCTTGGCGTCTACCCAAACAACCAACTGATTAAGCGTTGAGTGTTTACGGTGACTTCTGGGAATCGCACCAGGCTAATGGTGTCAAACGATATCCCCATCGATGAGTTCTGTCGCTTCCTCCACAAGCCCAGATCGATAAGCTGCGACGTAGCGATCGCGTGTCCATCGCACACGGGTAACTGACGGGGAGAGGGCTAATGTCATGGGCTGTCGTATCCAATAGGCAGTGGTTGATTGCGGTTGTGCTGCTTATCTTAAGGGTTCGCGTTCGGTGAATGGAGTTCAGCAACCCTCTGCCTCTATTTACGGGCAGAGGCTACGGATCTGGCCGGCATCTTCGCCACGAGCACAGACATAGCCCGTAAAGGCATAGGCTTCGGTACCGGCACTGGGGTCGTAGTAAACCCGATGGACGATCGCACGAATACCGTCATCAGCGATGCCTTCGGTCCATTCCGCGAAGTAGAGTCCGCCATTGCCAATGTAGTTTTCTACAAAAATTTCCACCCAGGGGCGTTCAGCACTAATGCCCTCCGGAATTTCGCCATGATTCCACTGTGTGTAGGTACCGTTCTCTTGTAGCCAGCCCGCTTGCTTAGCCAGTGCTCGCGTCATAGCAGACACGGGCTCAATCTGCGTTTCCCAGGGAGCCGCCTCCAGCTGAATCACATTTTCGGTAGCCCATTCAGCATTACCCTCGTCATAGCGCAAGGTCGCACAGCCCAAGCCCTCGCCACAGGTGGGATTCTGCTCAACGGGCGACTGCGAAAACTGGATCGACTCGGTCAACAGATCAGCCGCCAGTCCCATGATGGGGATGAAGGTCAAATCCAGGTGCTGGTGGTCAGTTCGATTGTCCAGGCTAGGATCGGTGTTTTCGACGCCATAGCTGCTAACGACTTCTTGGTACAGGGCTGGAGAAAGATTGTAGTGATCAAGTTTTACCTGATACATAAACCCGTCTGGCTCACCAGTGTCTTGAGGAAAGAGTCGTAGCCGGACGCGCCAGGCGGGCGTTGTGGGCATACCCCCCAGACGAGCCGCATGCTCCAGCGGTCCCATCGTCTGGAAATACGCAAATCCGCTTTCGCTCAAGTTCTCCCATCCACCGGGCGGCACGGATTGTAGCTCCGTCAGCGCGATCGCGTTCGCACGCAATTCTGCACCGTTCACAATATCCACGTCGGCAAGCACGCTGAAGGGAGCCATCAAAGCTGCAACGCACACAAACACTTTTTGCCAAGCTGCCATATTGTGAAAACTCCCGAATGTGTTGTTGCCAATGAAACGACTGATGAGTACTGCCGGTGTGGTACCAGGCACATACCACTGTGGGACTCTCTTACTGAGACAAACTGCCTATTCAATAAGACCTTGAGCTAATTGCTGATGTGTCCAGTTGGCCACTATCTTCTCAGTAGTTCCTGTTAAATTTAAATTCAAGTCCTCTAGATGATTTTCCGGATATCGTTCACTAAGCCACAGTGAAGCCCCACGCCAAATTTTCAAGCCGAATCTGAAATTCAAAATCGAAAATTGTCCTTAGACCGTGTATTCAATAAAAACGGTTAAAAGAGTGTGACGATGAGTAAAGTCTGGGTTGGGTTAAGCGCACTTCTGGCGATGGGTCTCGGTGGTTCTCTTTTTCTGAACATGCGGCTGTTTAACCACGCAGCGCACTACTATCGAGAGCTGAACAAAACACAGCTAGATCCGTTGGGGCTCGATGAATATCCAATCAATGCTGATCACTCTACGGCGTCTCAGAAGCCGCGTTTGGTCTTCTTGGGGGATTCCCGAGTCGCTGGTTGGCCTTTCCCTGCGAGCGATCGCTACGAATTCATCAATCGGGGTATTGGCGGACAAACTTCAGTGCAAGTGAGCCAGCGCTTCGACCAGCACGTGCGATCGCTGCAGCCAGATGCGGTGCTGATTCAGGTGTGCATTAATGATTTGAAGGCAATGGGTCTTTTCCCAAATCGTGCCGATGCGATCGTCGCCAACTGCAAGGCCAATATTCAGAAGATGATTGAGGCATCGAAAGAGGTAGAGGCGATCGTTATCCTGACGACAATTTTTCCAGTAGGAAGCGTTCCTCTGGAACGTCAACCTTTTTGGTCAGAGGCGATTGGTGAGGCCGTTGAAGAGGTTAACGACGACCTCTTGGCGCTAGCTGATGATCAGGTCATTGTGCTGGATACAGTTGCGATATTGGCGGACAGTGAGGGGCAATTGTTGCCGGAGTACAGCAAAGATGAACTGCACTTGAACGCACAAGGATATGCAGCCCTTAATGATGAGTTGACAAGGTTGCTGGCTACAGATCCGAGGGTTCTTTGAGAACCCTCGGATCTGTGAAGTCAACGCACCCCTGCAAGTTGTTTAGTTTGCGATCGCGCCAGCACGTATAACGTCCGCATCATCCTGCGAATCGTGGGTCGAAGATAAAACAACAAGGCATACCCCGCCACCAGAAATACAAATCCCAAAGCGGCAGATATCCAGGCCCCTGACAACAGCGATGGCAGGGTGGCAATGACGACCCAAAAGCTATCCCAATAGTTGGGCGAGCCGCATTTTCGAGTCAGCAGATAGTGCATGAGGAAATAAGCAGGTAGAGCAGCGATTTCAGCAATGCCATAGCCCCAAGCCCCCAGCGTGGCGAGTGTCAGCCAGGAAACCAGCCACAGAATAGCGATGTACAGAATGTTGAACTGCACAACAGCTTTGTTTTCACCTATGGCATAAAGGGTTGAAGCATGCAAATCGAAAGCAGCACTAACGAGAGCCGCGATCGCAATCAGCGGAAACACGCGTACACTCAGTGACCACTCTGATCCCAGTAGTAAGGGAACCAGCCAAACCGCGCAGCAGGTAAATAAAGCCAGTAGCGGCCCCACCAAAATGATCTGAAAAGTAATGCCTTGGCCCAACAAGGCTCGAATGGCCTCCAAGTTCTGGCTAATTCTGGCAATCATGTTGACCGATGTGCGGCGAATCGCGAGTCGCAGCACCGCCAGCGTATCGGCAAAGTGAATGGCAATACTCACGAAGCCAGCAGCTTCGATCCCCGCCAGACGCCCCACTAATAAAGGGATCGTCAGCCCTCGCAATAGCAAAACGCTGTGGGCGCTGGATAAGCTGAGACTCTGGCGTAAGGCTTCGTGAATGACTGACCACTGCCACCGCCACCGCCACGCGATCGGGTAGCAATAGTGTGACAGCGCTGCCATCAGCAAAAACTGCACCATAAATCCAGCAACGGGACCCCAGTAGCTTTTGTAAATTAGGACCAGTGGAATAGAGGATCCATAATTAGCCGCTAGTGCAAGGGTTTCGATCCAGCTCACTTCAGCGAACCGCAGATCGCGCTCCA
>JBCBJE010000633.1:0-3857 GCA_038523735.1 Cyanobacteria bacterium J06626_18
AACCCAGATATTGCCCTGCTCCAACTGAGTAAGCTTTTTGCCATTGGTTGCTTGCTCATAAGTTTCATGGAGATCATCCAAAGCCTGCAATTGTTTCAGCTTTTCAGGATTCTTCTCCTCTTCTAACTGTTTTGGTGTCGGTCGTTTCAGATCGTTTAAATCTGGACCAAATAGTATCAGTCGAGTCCAGAGGTCTGGAGAAAAGGCTCGTAAACGGCCTCGCACTGTACTTGACGGTGCATAGGGTAATTCGGTATGAGATTCACGGGCAATGCCAACTAAATTGCCCTCTTGACTAGCGCCTCCAGTATGCAAAGGAGCGAGTAGATAAAGATAGGTTAGGTTCATGAGTTATTGACCCCAGAGTAAGATTCCGTAGTTGAGGGATTTGAAGGTAGTGAGCCACTTTTCGCTTGCTTGTGGCAGCAACTGAGGCAACTGGTCCGATGTCTGAAATTCAGGGGGTATTTGACCAGCCTGAAAGCGGTAGACGGTCCCTGGTGGAACGAAGGCTCGCTGCGGTTGAAAGGCTATGTCCTTAGCATTTTCGTGTTCTTGCCCAGGCTTTTTAGGTTTTTGAAACACCGACATGCCACCCCAAAGCAGAGGGCGATCGCCCACACAACTCCGTAGCGATGGCTTCCATGTTTCAGGGATAAGACTGAAAAGCTCACTATCGGTCGTGGCTTCAGCCAAGCCGGGTGTCAAGACATAGGCTGTTTCATGACCCGGTTGAGGCGATCGCCACTTCTGCAATTCATCCCAGCCGGATGGTGCTCCTGCCATTGGTGCGACGATCACTCGATGGCCCTCACCCCCTAGCCGCACTACTTTGATGTTTGCGTCGAGTTTCTGACTAATCCCCGCTACTAGATGCCAATGAGAATCCATACGGATGGCAACCTCAGTGAAGTAGCCTTCTTCGTCTGCGACCTGACGAGTGCCGGGCTGCACTTTAATGTGAGGTAAGACCTGAGTACTCCAAGGATTGGGATGAAAACAGGGCGCAGCCTCTTCAGAAGCCACCTTCTCAATGACCTCTCCCTGCAAATAACGCACTAAAATGTCAGCCCGAATCCAGGGATCAGGGCTTCCAGCAACGCCTTCCCAAGTTTCCGCATCCATTTGACGTAGATAGGCATTGAGATCGCACTCCACGTCGTGACCAAGCTTTAACCGCATCGGCGGTACCATTGGAGCCAGCTGATCGGCAGGGAAAAAATCTGGATCAAGTCCCAAGTATTGCCCCGAGTTCTCCCATGCTGGGTTTTGCGGATCGAGTGGTTGAAAGCGAGCGGTTCGTTGCCATTCCGTTGCTGTTTCAGTGAAATCTTCCTCGGGTTCACGCCCTCTGCTATTTTCGGCAGTTGTTTTGCGTGGCTTGACGCACACTAAATCTTGTGGAGTTGGCAGCCATAGGGTTTCTGGCTTACCGGGAGGCGCGTGGAGCAAAAAAGGTCCCATGAATTCCAGCCAATGCTCTTTTTGGCGGCGGTTATTTTCATCTCCTACCCAAGGGGTCGCGGATCGCATAGCTTGAAAGACCGTAATTGGCAGAGGAGGGAACTGTCCCTTGGCCCAGGAACCATCGCCGGGGCTGAAAGGCTTTGCCTCTCGCATCAAAAGCAAATCAATCGGATCGAGGGTATACCAGTTCAAGTCAGACATGGCTCGCCTCCAATATTTCAGGTTGAGTAAATTGAAACTGTTCCAAGGCTCCAACCCAGTTCAATTCCTGGCGTCGCCGCGAGACCCAAAAAGCGGTAAACCGAAGTAAGGCAGCGAGATCGTCTAGGGTGGTGCCGATCGCGTTGGCATCTGTTTGGCTGGCCGCCCAGGCCCAAGTTTCCCATTGGGATAGCCAACTCAGGATGGCCTCCTGTACCTCATGCGGTAGCTGATCTTCGCGGCGCAACAGAATAGCTTTAGCTGCCTGGTAGCAAAGGCGATCGCAGACTGTCACCTCGGCATGTTTGGGCAATTCTTCTGCTAGCCGATTAAATACGGGAGCAAGGTCATAGTTGCAATAGCGATGAATCATGTCCCACCAGGGTTCCAGCAGATGGCCTTTCATCAAGGCTTCCAAGGTATTGCCAGAGCCGTAAATTACACGGAAACAGAGGCCATCTTTAGGCGGAATTTCTGGCCCGGCATCAGCGGGACAGCCTCCCAGCAGCTTTTTAGCCCGCTCTTTTTCGGCTTCCCAGAGGTTTTCGAGCACGGTGGGGAGTGGCACGCTTTTGTGAGCCACGATAATGCCCATGCTCATGGTGGCCCCTTTTCCCATCGTGAACAGAGGGCGGTCGGGCAGATGAGACATCTTCTCTGGATGCCAGGGACGCCAATAATCACCGATATCTTGAAACCGATCGCTGGGTTCTTCACCGCCCGGATCGACGCCACCACACCAGGCCGCACGGAGCGATCGCACAAAGCCGGGTAAGTCAGCCAACGGCAGCGCTACCAACACATCATCCCCACCGCTGTAGATCACTTTGCCGCAGAAACGATGCTCGGTGAGATGCGGCACTAATCGGTTAGAGAAGTCAAGCAGGGCACGGTTCAAACCGACGTGGGTAGCAGGCCCCATCCGCTTTTTAGTTTTAGTAAGGAAGTCACTCCAAGCTTCGTTCTCAATCGAGCTGTGGTTGACCAGATCTTCAAGCAAATACTCCTTGTAGGGATGGAGGTTACGACCGTTGACGTATTGCCCCATGCCGTCCCCATCGGCCAAGAGTAATACCCACCAATCAGAGGGGCTGCTGTCACCGAAGCCAATATCCTGGTGGGCTTTGCTAACTAAGCCTCGCAGAGTCGCAGTTACGTCTTTGTCTAAATCCCCTTCTTTTTGTGGCTTTGAGTCTTTGTTTAAGGTCAAATCTTGGGCCAGCCATTTACTGGAAAACATGACCCCATTCAAGTTTTTGCGGGAATAGCGTCTTCTAGGTCTTCCAGCATTGATCTTTCGATCCGTTTTCGAGATATTAGTCGGACGGATGCGCGTTAACAATCTGAAGGCCCGACGCTGCCTGGGTAAATTCTCACGGATCGATTGCTCTAGGGCTTGCCAGTATTGCTCCGCCACCTCGGGATGATCATGAATGAATCGCCCAGCTGCAATCGAACTGGTGTTCGGAAACCTTGAAAAGAACTCGTACCGGAGCTGGATGCCTTGTTCAGTTTTGAATTTCCGATCCTGTTGTTGAGGGTCAACAGCTTGTTCGGATGAATCGCCAGCTGTTTGCTTTCTTCCAGCGTATTCTCGTCGCTTGCGAATCCGCGTTTTGGTTTCTGCAACATCAACACCTAGCTCTTCGGCTAAGCCGCCATAAATCCAAGCCATGCGTTTGGTGAGTTCCAGAGCATTTAAGCGCTCGGAGCCATCAAACAAACCGGGATAGGCCAGTGACATTAACTTCCAAAACATTCTGATGGAACCGAGTGCCATGCCTCGCCCATGTTTGAAGCGACCTTCGTAATGCAGGCAGGGATGTAGCGCACTGAATTGTCCTGACAGGCTCGATCGCTCTCCGGGTGCGATGGGAATTTGCCAGCGACGGGTATTTTTGATGGCCTGCATACTTTGACCCAGGCGTGCTTGCAAGCTGCCCCACCAAGTACCCACGTTCAATTGCTGATAGGCTTGCTTTTCAGCTTCAGTCGGCAGCGCTTCACGAGTCAGAGCGATTGCGTTTTGCTGATCGATCCAATCCTGGTTAGAGGAAGCCGCTTCAAAGGCATTTTCAGGATGCCCTAATGGCACCGCTACAAAGTAGGGTTGCCAGGTATTCTCAATCTGGACATTCCAGAGCTTGTTCCATTCCCAACAGCCATGCTGTTGATACTTTCTTAGTTCC
>JBCBJE010000634.1:0-3852 GCA_038523735.1 Cyanobacteria bacterium J06626_18
AATTCACAAGCACGAACACCATGAGGAATCTGCCAAAAAAGTTCCTCACTAAAGCTCTCTTGCGCGAATCGATTATCGTCCGGAATGGAGTGCATAATCAATTCTTGAGAGAGGACTCTATTTCCGCATAACAGCGCTATGAAGACACCTAGCAAGCTAATTGATTTCAAGTTCATGATGACCTACCAAGACGGTGTCAAGATTGCTCACTGAGAGAGAACACTTGGGCTTGGTAGTGAATAGTTCTGAAGCAACAGACCATATTCCAAACCCTCAACAACCGCTTGATAGGAGGCTTCGATGATGTTGCTAGAAACGCCTACGGTAGTCCAGCGTTTGTAACCATCGCTGGACTCTAGTAAGACCCGCGTTTTAGCTGCGGTTCCAGCACGACCATCCAGGATCCGAACTTTATAGTCACTGAGCTGAAACTGGGCGATCGCGGGATAGAAATTTGTCAGTGCTTTTCGGAGTGCCTTATCGAGGGCCGATACGGGGCCGTTGCCCTCAGCGGCCTCGAGAATTTCGCGCTCGTTGACCATGAGTTTGACGGTTGCCAGCGATCGTGTTTTCCAATGGTCTTCTGTCGGCAAATTGTCGCAGTGTACCTGAAAGCCTCGCAGTTCAAAAAAGCTGGGACGTTGGCCCAACGCTTCCCGCATGAGCAGTTCAAAACTGGCCTCAGCGGCCTCAAACTGATAGCCCTCGTTCTCCAGATATTTGAGGCGGCTGAGTAATTGACGTGAGGTCGGATCTTGCTTGTTTAGTTCAATGCCAAAGCTGTGAGCCTTGGACAAAATATTGCTGAGGCCCGACTGATCCGAGATGACGATACGGCGACGATTGCCGACCTGTTCAGGCGCAATGTGCTCATAGGTGCGGGGATTTTTCTCCACGGCGCTGACATGGATGCCACCTTTGTGGGCAAATGCGGAGAGACCCACAAAGGGCGCATGGTCATCAGGCGCTAAGTTCGCCAGCTCGCTCACCAAACGGCTCGTTTCAGTCAGGTTGCTGAGCTTTTCTGGAGCCAGACAAGACTTATCCAACTTCAGCTGCAGATTGGGGATCACCGAGCAAAGGTTGGCATTGCCGCACCGCTCCCCATAACCATTCATCGTGCCCTGCACCATTTCGACTCCTTCCATAACGGCTGCTAGCGCATTAGCAACGGCGGTCCCTGAGTCGTTGTGAGTATGGATGCCAAGTCGAGGCGGTAGCAGCAACTGACCTTTGGCCGTTTCGGCATCGAGCCAGTTCTTCACTGTGCGCACTACGCGGCTAATATTGTGGGGCAGCGTGCCGCCGTTGGTATCACAGAGGACTAGCCATTCGGCCCCCGCAACGACAGCGGTCGCTAAAGTTTGCAGTGCATATTCGGGGTTTGCCTTATAGCCGTCAAACCAGTGCTCCGCATCGTAAATAACGCGCCGCCCTTGATCCCGCAGAAACGCGATCGTGTCCCCAATCATGGCGAGGTTTTCTTCCAGGGTTGTCTGCAGCCCTTCGGTGACGTGCAAATCCCAGGATTTGCCGAATAGCGTAATCCAGTGAGTGCCTGCGGCCAAAATTGGCTGCAGCATGGGATCGTTGGCTGCTTCTTTGCCTGGTCGCCGAGTCGAACAAAAGGCCACCATTTCTGCCTGCTTCAAGGGCTCTTCCTTGAGCTGCCAAAAAAACTGTACATCTTTGGGATTCGCCCCTGGCCAGCCACCTTCGATGAACGGTACCCCTAGTTCATCCAGCTGATGAGCAATGCGGAGTTTGTCTTCAATAGACAGGGACAACCCCTCCCGCTGGGCACCGTCGCGTAGGGTCGTGTCGTAAATCCAGACGGCTGGTGTTTGTGGCGTTTTTGAGGATGAAGTCATGGGCGATCGCAGGTTGGAACTTGCTCAATCTTATCCAGCCTTCAAGCCCCAAGGGGCTCATATGTAAGAACAATAATTTTTATTTGCAGAATTTATGTAAGACCCCAACAATAAATCCTATGGGTATCAACTTAAGGTGGGAAATTTTGGTAGCGGAAGAATCCAGGGGTCAGAGTTTTCTAACTTAAACGGTTACCCCGTTTATTCACAGAATTTACATCAGAGACTTATGCCTCAAATCACTGCCCAAGGCAAAACATTTGAATGCGAAGAGGGCGCTAATCTCCGGCAAGTGCTCACCTAAGAAGGAATTGCCCTCTATAACCAACAGGCAACCCTGATCAACTGCCGTGGCATCGGCACCTGTGGCACCTGTGCCGTGAAGATTGAAGGCCCAGTATCAGAAGCAAATTGGCGCGATCGTAGCCGTCGGGCCTTGCCGCCTCATTCGCCGGATCGTGATTTGCGCCTTGCTTGCCAAACCCGAGTGTTGGGCAATATTCGCGTCACCAAATATGACGGCTTCTGGGGGCAAGGAACAAATCCCGTTTGGACACCAGAAAGTTAGTACTCATTTGGACACTAAGAACTATCATAAAAGCACACCCTCCGAGGGACTGAGCGTGTTGCTGAAGGAAGCTGTCCATGAGTCGTTATTTTTTTGGTGCCCTGTTAGGGTTATTTGTCCTGCTGGTGCTTTCCAGCACCGGATCGCTGCTGCGAATTGAGCGAGGCAGCACTGCATCCCAAGATGAAGACGATAACCGGGCTGTTCCGACGTCGCCAACCTCAGTGACAGGCGAATTGTCTGATTTAGAAAGGGCGGGACAGTTGGTGATTCGGCAAACCTCTGACGAAGCCTTAGAGCAGATTGCGAGGCAGCCAGATTCGGAACCAACCCAGACTCCGGCAACGCCAACTCAACCAACGGAACCTGCCCCTCCGACGCTTCCTCGGGATAATCGTGAAGCGATTCCAGCCCTTTGGTAGGGTGTTGTCATTAGCAACACAGGGATAGACACACTTTATGACCGGGACTCCGGATGTCCTCATTGTGGGGGGCGGCATCATTGGTTTGGCGATCGCTCTCAGGCTACGGCAGAGTGCTCTGACGGTAACGGTGCTTAGCCGCAACTTTGCTGAAGCGGCCAGTCACGCAGCAGCGGGGATGTTGGCACCCGGGGCAGAAGCGATTCCACCCGGTCCATTTTTGGATTTGTGTCGTCAAAGCCTACAGCGTTATCCCGACTGGGTCAGAAAGCTCGAAACTTTGACCGGTCAAGACGTAGGCTACTGGCCTAGCGGCATCCTCGCGCCTCAGATAGCAGCTCCTACAGACACGCGCGATCGCCTGCTAGCCGGAGGGCATTGGCTCGATGCTTCTAGTGCCGGACGATATCAGCCAGGGCTAACAGGGGCGATCGCCGGTGCCTGGTGGTACCCCGAAGATGGGCAGGTGGACAATCGTGCCCTGACTCAAGCGCTCCGGGGCGCGGTTCAAGATGCCGGGGTAGAAATCCAGGAAGGGGTAGACGTCTACGGTTTCGTACAGCGCGATCAACACGTCCAGCAAATTCAAACCTCGGTGGGCGATCGTCAGGCCGGTCACTATGTATTAGCAACCGGTGCTTGGTCAAATGCACTCCTACCGATCCCTGTGTTGCCGCTCAAAGGTCAAATGGCAGCAGTTCAAGCTCCACCGCAGGCGCCGTATCCGCAGCCCCTCCAGCGAGTGTTGTTTGGCTCCGAAGGAATTTATTTAGTGCCCCGTCGGAATGGCCGCATTGTGTTGGGAGCAACTGTCGAAACCGTAGGCTTTACTCCCGGTATGACACCCGCTGGTTTCAATCATCTGTTTCATAAGGCCGTAAATCTATTTCCGGTACTCAAAGATTTTCCGGTGCAAGAGACTTGGTGGGGATTTCGCCCCAGCACCCCAGATGAAGCGCCCATTCTCGGTCCCAGCTCATGCGACAATCTC
>JBCBJE010000635.1:0-3851 GCA_038523735.1 Cyanobacteria bacterium J06626_18
CTGGCTGCTTACTACAGCAACTTGCCGGATTTTGATGATGATCCGTTTGTAATCGAGGGCTATTGGCAACTGCCGGTGAATGAGTTTCTGACGATTACCCCGGCTGTTATCTATGGCGACCTGGATGTCGGTGGCGAGGACGAAAACATCTACGGCGCCATTCGCGCCAAGTTCAGCTTCTAGGTTGGTTCTGATGGCCTAAGTAGATGGCCAAAATTTGCGGTAGGGTAATCATCGCTCTGCGTAACGCATCAGCCCCTCTCTTAGCGGCGCGTTGGGCTAACACAGCAATACACTCTATAGCGTTTTTATCTTGGGCCATCTACTTAGCTGCTTGCTCGAAGCCAAGGCTCCGATACCTGGAGTCTTCCTTATTGAGGCCCAGTGATCGCGTCAGGTTAGAGCAAGCGCTCGGCAACTTCACACTGAAAACCGACTGTTTACCCTGATTGCGGTGCTAAAAAGGTCGCCGCAGAATTGTAATTCTCTATAGAAAGGGTATTGCTGGCTCAATTATTGTTTACGATATCGGCATTGCTGCCCACAGCCATATTCATTCATAGGACTATGGTGTGCCTCATTGACTGCGATCGCACGGTAGAGATCGTGTGACAGAAACATTTAAGTCACAGTCCATCGTCGCTCCATGATGGATCTGCTACTATCTACTATGAACCAGTACAACTTGGAGTGAGATTTCCTTATCGTCCATGGTTGTATCTGGTTTACAGCTCTTCGGAACTGGATAAATACAAACCTTTACCTCAAGGTGTGAGGAGAGTACAAGGTAAATGGCTAACAAACTCTGGAAACTTCTGCTAGCTTCCCCTGTCCTGCTGGGCATGGGCATTTCTAGCTCTGCAATTGCATCCGAAACAACTGGTGTTGCTTCCCTTGAAGCTGCTCCCAACAGCCCTGTCGACTTGGCTCAGGTCAACAGCGTCAACGACTTGAGTGATGTATCCCCCGCTGATTGGGCCTACACCGCTCTGCAAAACTTGGTTGAGCAGTATCAGTGTATTGAAGGTTACCCCAACCGCACTTTCCGCGGTGGGCAGCCTTTGACTCGTTATGAGTTTGCTGCTGGTTTGAACGCTTGTTTGGATAATATTCTTGCGATCGTTGATGGTGGCGGTGTTGGAGAGGGCGAACTGGAAACGATTCGTCGTCTGCAAGAGGAGTTTGCAGCCGAGCTGGCAACTCTGCGGGGTCGTGTGGATGCTCTGGAAGCTGAGACGGCTGAACTGCGTGAGCAGCAATTCTCGACTACTACAAAGCTACGAGGTCAGGTCGACGCACACGTTGTAGTGCCCATCGATGAGCTAGACCTTGACGATTCTGATATTTCTGATGACACCACCACGTTTGTTTCGCGGGCTCGCTTGAACTTCGACGCTAGCTTCACTGGTGAAGACCGTCTGCGTATCCGTTTGCAAGCTCGTGATGGCAATGCACTGCCCGCTGCGGGTGGTTTAGCTAACGGTGGGGGTGATCAGGACGGTGATATTGAGATTGATGACTTCTACTACAGCTTCCCCATCGGTAATCGCATTGACGCAATCATTGCTGCGAATAGTATCCAAACAGATGACTTTGTAACCTCCACCATCGTGCCTTTCGATGGTCCTAGTGTGGCTGACCCCGGTGGTCCCCTACTTTATGACTTTGACATGGGTGGCGGTGGCTTTGGTGCTGGTCTGAGCTTCGCTTTGACTGACAACATTGTTATCGATGGTGGTTACTCGGGTGCTACTGGCGACAGTGGTACTAACGACTTCAATGACGGTGGTATCTTCGGTGCTGATAGCCAGTCTTACATCGTTCAAGGTAGCTATATCTCTGATGGTCTCCTAGACGTTGGCTTAGCATACATGCGGGGTAATGACGGCGGTGACGAGGAGTTCACCGATACCTTTGCTGGTTTGGTCAACTTAGACTTCGGTCGTTTCTTTGTTGCTGGCTACGCTGCTTACCATGATAATGACGACGACGACGATTTCTCTTGGCAAGCGGGTGCTGGTGTCAACGACTTGTTCTTTGAAGGTTCTCAGCTAGGCGCTTACTACGCTAACATCCCTGACTTTGATGATGATCCCTGGATGGCTGAAGTTTACTACGAGCTTCCCGTCAACCAGTTCCTAACCATCACACCTGCTGTTATCTACGGCAACTTGGATGCGGAAGGTGACGAAGATGAGAACTTCTATGCAACTATCCGTGCGACATTCCGTTTCTAAGCTGAATTCATCGATTTAGCTTGACTGAATTAGTAAAAGGCTCTGCAGCGCAGAGCCTTTTTTATTTGGGCTAAAGTATTTCCTAACTACATTGACTCAGCTCAATCCTGCAAACCCGACCGGGAAACCGGAGTTATACTAGGAAGGGCAATCTCTTACGCGCCAAGTCTCCTGTGGAACTGTCAAGCAAAAGTGAATATGCTCTCCTAGCCCTGCTCGAACTCGGGAACCATTACGCTAGCAGCGAGCCACTGCAAATTCGTCAGATTGCGGCTCAGCAGAACATTCCTGATCGCTACTTAGAGCAACTGCTAGCGACTTTACGGCGGGCTGGACTGGTCAGAAGTCAGCGCGGTGCGAAAGGTGGTTACCTGCTGGCGAGCCCGCCATGGCAGATTACGCTCTATGGCGTCGTGAGCTGTATTGAAGGGTTTGAGCAAGGAAAAGAACCGGTGACATCACCGCATACGCCAGAGTGCTTAGTGGTTTCTGAAACGTGGCAAGCGGTGCGGCAAGCGGCTGAACTGGTTCTGCAAAAACATACGCTGCAAGACTTGCTAGATCAGTGCAAGGCTAAGCAGCAGGTCGATTTGATGTACTACATCTAAACACTTATGCGGATCGCTGATGATGTCACTAACTTGATTGGCCGCACCCCATTGGTTCGGCTCAACCGGATTCCTCAAGCCGATGGATGCCAAGCCAGCATTGTGGTAAAGCTGGAAGGTATGAATCCGTCCGCATCGGTGAAAGACCGCATCGGTATCAATATGATTGCTGCGGCAGAAGCTGAAGGCAGAATTGTGCCGGGACGCACTACGCTGGTTGAGCCAACGTCTGGCAACACTGGAATTGCCCTCGCGATGGCGGCTGCGGCTAAAGGCTATCACCTGATCTTGACGATGCCAGAGACGATGAGTGCTGAGCGACGGGCGATGTTACGTGCCTATGGCGCCGAGCTTAGGCTGACGCCAGGTGCTGAGGGCATGTCTGGCTGTATACGCCAAGCCCAAGAATTGGTCGAGACGTTGCCTGATGCCTACATGTTGCAACAGTTTCGGAACCCTGCAAATCCGGCGATTCACCGTAACACCACCGCGGAAGAGATTTGGACGGATACCGATGGACAGGTGGACATCTTGATCGCGGGAGTCGGAACCGGGGGCACTATCACCGGCATTGCTGATGTGATCAAGGCTCGCAAACCTGACTTTCAGGCGATCGCAGTGGAACCCAGCAGCAGTCCCGTGTTATCAGGCGGTCGTCCTGGGCCTCACAAAATTCAAGGCATTGGGGCAGGGTTCGTCCCGGACGTTCTCGACACAACCCTGATTGATGAAATTGTGACTGTTAGCGGTGAGGATGCAATTGTCTATGGTCGTCGTCTGGCGCGTGAAGAAGGCTTACTGTCCGGGATTTCGACAGGAGCAGCCCTCAAAGCTGCGATCGAGGTCGGGCGTCGTCCCATAAATGCCGACAAGCTAATTGTCATGATTCAACCTAGTTTTGGCGAGCGATATCTCAGCACGCCCCTCTTTCAAGACCCAGAGCTTTTGGCACCGGTTGCATTTGGTTAGAGGTGGACTGGTTGAATTCGGAATTCGGAATTCGGAA
>JBCBJE010000636.1:0-3849 GCA_038523735.1 Cyanobacteria bacterium J06626_18
AGTCCAAAATGGAAACACCTAAATTTTTTTCAGCCAACAATATCGAGACGGAGCAAGAAAGAAGCTTTCATGTTCCTATCGGCCATGATCTTCTCTTCGTAAGTTTAAAGGGGCAGACATGGACATCTATCCTTTCTAAGGATCGCCAAATTTCCAAGGAGTTAGGATCTCATCCAGTAGTTGGATTTTCTGTCCCATCAGGAACTGTTGTTGTCAAAACAAACGGGACTATAGAAAAGATAGAGTCTAAGATAAGTTCTCAGGTATCTATGAAGAATGATAAAAAAGCAAATTCTTCAGCATGTTGTCTTCAACTTAGTTCAAATGCCCCAGATGAACATATTGTAGATGGCATTGGCGAGCTCCCTGCCGACGGGAACTCCTTCTGCACCATCACCATCGAAAAAATCGCCTTTGATGGCACCCCAGTAACAGAAGAAAACCACCAAGATGAGCTCTACCTTCGCACAACCGGTGGCCTGATCAAGGACGAAACCGGCCAACAGCACATTCGCTCCCTCAACCTCAAAGCTGGCCGAGCCGCCTTTCGCCTGGTCTCTGAGCCTAATCCCAAAGTAGTTACCGTCAGTGTTCTAAGCAAAGACCCTATGCTGGCCAACGCCGAAATCCAAATCGAGTTCGTCTAGATATAGAAGGTCGCCGCTGTCCCTTAAACCCTCACCGTTAGCCTGAGCGTCAGGTCATCAACGCCTGATTACTCAGATGTTTTATGCAGCTTAAGAAACACCCTAAAACAACTCGAGAACTTGCAAACAGAGCTAAAATTTAAATATCAAAATAACAAAAAAAGGGGAGTCATCATGACCGGCACCTTATCCCCCACTCGCCCCTCTAACCGCTCAGGTATGGGAGCTATTCCCTACAATATAGACACTCCCAGCGCAGGCGTTACCTTTCGAGTGTGGGCACCCTTTGCCGATTCTGTATCGGTCGAAATCTTTCAAGACAATGCCCCAAATCAGCTCTTTCCCCTAGCGAACCATGGCAACGGCTACTGGTCCGCCGACATAGACGGCATCCACATAGGACAAAAATACGATTACGTCATCCGCCGCCAGGGTCAGGAATTACACAAGACCGATCCCTACGCCTGCAACGTCGATCATTCCAACGGCCCTGCCATTATCGTCAACCCCAACTACGATTGGAGTAACGACAACTTTAAGATGCCTGCCTGGAATGAACTGGTCATCTACCAAATGCATGTTGGCACCTTTAACGATGATCCAGGTTCACCCCCTGGCACCTTCAAGAGTGTACGAGACAAGCTAGACGATTTGCGCGATCTCGGCATAAACGCCATCAAAGTCATGCCGACTCACGAATTTCCAGGAGACAATTCCTGGGGCTACAATCCCTCCCACCCCTTCGCCCTGGAAAGTGCCTTAGGCAAGCCCTCAGAATTTGTGGACTTCGTCAAAGACGCCCACGCTCACGGCATTGCCGTACTCATGGACGTGGTCTATAACCATTTTGGTCCGGACGATTTGGACCTATGGCGATTCGATGGTTGGTACAAAGATGATGGCGGTGGTATCTACTTCTATAACGATTGGAGACGGTGGACCCCCTGGGGCGATAAGAACCGGCCAGACTATGGCCGTTCTGAGGTTCGTCAATATATCCGCGATAACGTCCTCATGTGGCTAGAAAACTATCACTGCGATGGCCTACGACTGGATGCCACGGCGTTTATCCGGAATGTCTATGGCGAAAATAATAAGCCCGAATATGACTTGGCAGATGGGTGGGGCTTAATGCAATGGATCAACAAAGAAGTCAACGCCCGAGTTCCCTGGAAAATTATCATCGCCGAAGACATTCGTGGCAATGCATGGATAACAAAAGATACTGGAGCCGGTGGTGCAGGCTTTGATTCCCAATGGGCCAAAGATGAATTCTTGCGTCCGATACGCAGTGCGGTTGTTGCACCCAGAGATGCTGATCGCAATCTATATGCTGTCCGTGATGCTATTTACCAACGCTATAGCCCAGATGCCTTCGAGCGAGTGATCTATACCGAATCCCACGATGAGGTATCTAAAACGCTTGATCCCGAGGAACGTCCTGATTACTACCGTCTACCCGAAGAGATTTGGCGCGGTCATGCCGATAGCTGGTATGCCCGCAAGCGCTCAACCCTAGCGGCAGCCCTGGTCTTCACCTCCCCCGGTATCCCGATGATTTTTCAGGGGCAAAAATTTTTATCCTGGGGCAGTTGGGAGGATCGGGTTCCTCTCGACTGGCGACATAAACAGTGGTTCCACGGTATCTGGGATCTGTATCAGTCCCTCATCCGACTTCGACGCAACTGGAATAACAACACCCGTGGGCTGCGCGGTCAGCATGTTAACGTGCATCACTTGAATGACCAGGGCAATAACAAAATGCTGGCCTTTCACCGTTGGGAGCATGGCGGCCCTGGCGATGATGTCATCGTAGTGGCCAACTTTGCCGATCGTAGCTACGACAGTTACAACATCGGCTTCCCCCGTGAAGGCACCTGGTACGTCCGCTTCAATAGCGATTGGAAAGGCTTCAGCGATGATTTCCATAATCACCCTGGCTACGATACAACCGCCTGGCGAGCCAATTGGGGGGATACGGATGGCATGCCGTTTGCGGGTAATATTGGCATCGGTCCCTACAGTGTCCTGATTTTGTCCCAGTGAGTGACGGTGTCAGAGAGTATCGTAATTGTCTCGTTAGCGACTGGGGCTGCCCATGGCTCGACACCCTGAGCTTACAATTCAGGCACTTGAATCTGCTCAACTGCCTTGGCATAAACCCGATCAATCATCGTGGCAGAGTTGCCGACCCAGCTTGCGATCTGGATGCTGGAAATGCCTGCTTCGCGGCAGAGGCTACAGAAGGTGTGTCGAGTCTGGTAAGGATTGCGATATTCGATGTCAGGCAGTGATGCCATGACTGACTGCCAGGCTCGGTTGGCAAAATTATTCCAGGCGATATATTTTCCTCTGGGGCTGGGGAAAAGCAAATCTTCGCGATTCAGTTGCTCAGGTTTAATTGCGTCTATCAGGTCCAAGAGCTGAGCGTTAATGGGAAACTTGCGAGCCCGCTGCGTCTTTAAACCATCTTTGAGGGTGTAGCCCTGACCGGAATAGACTCGCGCTTGCTCAAAAGTGACCGTCGTTTCACTGATATGCTTCCACTTCAGAGCGACGGCCTCGGATGGTCGGCAGCCGGTCAGGAACAGAAACTCAACTATCGGAGCGTAGTTTTTGTAGTAACGGTTTTGCTTGAAGGCTTCGATAATGAGATCGCGCTCCTGCCGCGTAAACGGGAATATCTCAAACTCCTCGTTGCTGACCTTCTTCAGCTTGATGTCTGAGGCCATGCCCTCAAACGGATTGGTTTCGAGCAGGCCAGATTTCTTAGCCCATTTGCAGCAAGCGGACAGCTGGGTGAGGATGCGCTTGGTGGAATCAGCTGGGACATGGCTGCTTAGCCAGTCTGAAACCGCCTGTGGTTCATCGACCTGTTTGACTGGGCAGCGCTTTAGATGGTTGGCGACCCAGCTATACATACGGAGGATTGAGGGTGACTTGCCTGCCTGGCGCACTTCTATATATTGAGAACACAGTGCCGGAAGATCCAGCAGGGGTTCCTCCTCGGCGGCAGGTTCCGGATCTGGTTCGGGCGCGTCCGCTTGAGTGGACTGGAATTTATAGAGCCTATTTGACATCTTTTCTTGACTTGCAAGGGTTCCAGACAAGCCGTTTTAGGTAACGTAGCAACCATAGGGTTTCCAGAGTCAAGGAAAAACGGAAAATTCGAGGCAGCGGCATGAAACCGGTGCAGCTCAAA
>JBCBJE010000637.1:0-3843 GCA_038523735.1 Cyanobacteria bacterium J06626_18
CAACTGCAGCTATAGAAGCTGGTATTCCTGACGCGTTTATTTTGCCAGCTGATCCAGCTCTTGAACTCTATGATGCTGAAGGGCGATGGACTAATGGCCCGACGGCTGTCGAAGTCCTTGCTCAAGAGCTGCAAGTTGAATTGACTGACTACGCAGTTGGTGGAGCCAAGAGTGGTAGTGGTAACTATTACAGCTGGCTAGACCCTTTTCAGGACACAGGTGTACTAGGTCAGATCGAGCAGTTTGAAACGTCACTGGCAGGGCAATCTGCCGATCCGGATGCGCTGTACTTTATCTTTGCATCAGCGAATGATTTTTTTGAATACAGTGATTTTGGGCTGCCTGGAACACTTGAAGAACTTACTGCTGATACGGTAAGCAATATCAAACAAAGCGTATCTGAACTAGCGGCACTGGGCGCAAACCAATTTCTCGTCGTGAATTCTTCCGATCTTGGTATTTTGCCGGGCACGATCGAGTTTGGCCAGTCTGACGATGCCAGCTTATTTACGGATTTAGTCAATAGTCAGCTTCCTGAGCAACTCGATGCTCTGTCTGAGCAATTGGGCGTCGAGGCTGTTTTATATGACCACGTCGCAATTAGTGACAAAATTCGTTCTAATCCAGAAACGTTTGGTCTGAGCAACATAGACGACCCTTGTCAGCCTATCTTTCCTGTTGAACCTCTTTGCTCAAATCCTGATGCTCACTACTTCTGGGACGAGTATCATCCTACTCAGCGAGTGCATCAGATTGTTGGGAATGACATGGCTCAATTCATTGGCACGAATCAAGCACAGTCAGTTCCTGAACCAACTGCCATCGGTACTCTATTTGCGATTGGACTACTATTTGGTGCCATCAAAAAATACAGGGCGTAGCTTAGTGATGCTTCATGCTGGGGTGGTTACGCCGTTCACAAAAAGGAAGCACACAATCTGAGGGATTGCTGAAGTTCACCGAATCTGTATGCTAGGACCGTCAGAATAGAGAGTAAAGCAAGCGGAATCAGGACTATGGCTTACACCTGTGAATTGGGACCTGGGCAAAGCATTTATCTAGACAATGCGGGTGAGCACACGACCGTAACGGTAGTTGCAAGCAGTGCTGGGCAGCAGCAGCAGTCGAGTAGCCAGTTTGCAACAGGGGCTTGGACGGCTCCCCCCGAGATGTTTTGCACGGCGCAGGGCATTATTGTCAAGCTCACGACGACCCAAGGCGCTCAGCATCTCCAGGTACAGGGCACCCAGTCGGGTTGGATGACCGATACCCCTACCCTTAGCAATGCCCAACAGGTGCAGATGAGCACTGTGTCATCTATGCCGCAAACTATGCCCTCAATGCAGCCCATGCAGCCCATGCAACCGATGCAGCCCATACAACCAATGAAAATGGGTGATATGGAGATGAGTACAAACCCGATGCAAATGCGGATGGGGAATATGGCAATGCAGATGGAAGGGCCGAGCCATGGAGGGGAGAGCAATGCGTCTACTAGGCCAAAATTCTGTAGTCAGTGCGGCACACCCGTGAAGGCCAGCGATCGCTTTTGTGCCCACTGCGGCCATCAGCTCACGGCCTGACCAAACAAGCCTGTCCCCAAAATGTATCGCTGTAGGTTAGCGAGGCACGAGACCCCACGCTACACAATGCTGCGCTGCTACCAAATAAGTGCGCGGTCGGTGTCAGTCAACGGAATAGTCAACAAAGAAAATCTCTGATGGCTGTTCATCTTCGTAAAGGATAATGTATCGACTTTCGCCACGCCCGATTGTCTCCCAAAACTGCTCATAGACGTCGTAGCCGGTTTCCTGCCAGTGACTAAGATCTTGATCAGCAATGACGTCTTCCAACAGTTGTCGTGTAGGTTTGTCTGTCCCGAACAGAGCTTGTAGTTCATCGGTAGATAAAGCCCAAGAAGTCAGAAAACCAGGGACATCACCCACTGTCTGAATGTCTAAGATAGAACCCGTGCCAGAGGCACCCGAAGCTTCTAGTGCCGCTTCTACAGACTCATGCTGTGGACCCGGCGCAGGGGAGTTTGCAGTTGGTGGAAAATTAAACGAGAGCATCCACATTGCAGGGCTATACCGTCCTGCTTCGAACTCCTGTCATCGTAAGGCTTGCAAAGCAACGTTTACATCAGACTGATAGGGAGTGAAGTAAAAGTAGGGATGTGCTCCCATGTCGTCCTCTCAGGTTCTGATTCAAATGTTGGCGGCTTTCACAATCCGACACTTAAAAAACTCTAGAGAAGCGTAGCGTCCCCATATCCAACAGTCAAAGGAGACGCCAACAGCCTATGAGCCTCGTTTAGCCAAACTTGCTATTGGGCAATGGCTCTAGATCAAACAACGTATGTAGCGTGTGCATCGCCTGCTGGCGAGTCTCGATATCGCGCTGGGCGCGAAGCTGCACCATCGGGTCATGAAGAATTTTGTTGACGATGCCTCGGGTTAGGGCTTCAACGACTTCTTTTTGCTTGCTGCCGAATTCGCCGCCCAGTCGCGACAGAGCTTTCTCCAGCTCCTGCTCCCGGATGGACTCGACCTTGCTGCGAAGACTGCTGATGGTGAATACCGTATCGAGCGATCGCCACCAGTCCATAAAGGCTTCCAGTTCTTCTTCCAGCAGTGCTTCGGCTTCCATCGCCATTTGCCGGCGACTCTCCTGGTTTTGAGCGACTACTGCTTTGAGGTCATCCACATTGAACGCCTGAACGTCTGCCAGCTCATTCACATCGGTGTGAACATTGCGGGGGACCGCGATGTCGAACAACATCAGCGATCGCCCAGAAACTAAGGCCGCCTCTAACTTAGCGCGATCGAGGATAGGCTCGGTTGCTGAGGTGCAGGTAAAGACCACATCAGAATTGCAGACCGTTTCTAGCATGATATCCAGCGTTCCAGTCTGAATGTTGGCGCCGCTGAATTGTGCCGCTAATTCATCCGCTCGACCGATTGAGCGATTGAGTAGCGTGATCTGACAGGGATCTTTGGCAAGAAGATGCTGCACCAGCAGACGTGCCATCTTGCCAGCACCCAGAATGCCGATGCGACAGGATCCCAGATCGGGCCGCTTAAGTTTGGCGAGTTCTGCCGCTGCTGAACTGATGGAAACAGCCCCTGTGCCAATGCTGGTTTCGGTGCGAACGCGCTTGCCTGCCGTAATCGCTTGCTTCAGCAGACGATTCAGAATCCGACCCACGCCTTTGTGTTGTTGCCCTAGCTTATGCGCATGCTTCACCTGAGCCAAGATTTGCCCCTCGCCGAGGACCAGACTGTCCAGTCCTGCCGAGACGCGTAGCAGGTGCATTACAGCGTCTTGGTGCAGCAGGATAAAGAGGTGCTCTCGCAGCTCTGATAGCGATACCTTGCCGTGCTCCGAGAGAAACTGCATCACTTCACGCACACCCTGATCGGCTTGCTCCGTCACAATATGAATTTCAAGACGATTACAGGTACTCAGAATCGAGACTTCGTCGATATGGGGATAGCTGGTGAGGTGAGCCATGGCCTCCGCCGTTTGGGGCGTCGGGATGCTAAGTTTTTCGCGAACTTCGACGGGTGCAGTCTTGTGGCTCAGGCCCACAACAGCAATATTCATGCGTCCTCCCAAAAAATTAAGCCTGTTATCAATGGATTAAATCAACTGCTGCATTGGCGGAAGCAGTATGGATGAGCACTTTACCAACTACCAGCATTTCTGAAGGTAAAGAACAAAGCGACCAATACTCAAGGAAACTCAACAAAAGTCTATTTAATGCAAGCCTTGAGTGGGGATCACAGCCTCTAAAACAACAAATAGAGATGCGATCGATCGCATCTCTATTTGTTGTTTTAG
>JBCBJE010000638.1:0-3840 GCA_038523735.1 Cyanobacteria bacterium J06626_18
ACTGGCAATAATGCGTTGGGTGCTGAGATAACCCGATAGCACCAGAAAGACATCGACGCCGACAAAGCCACCCTCAAATAGGCTGAAGCCAGCGTGAAAGAGGATGACGGCAATGACGGCGATCGCTCTTACGCCGTCGATATCGCGCCGATATGACAGATCAGGATTGATGGATGCCACAGAAATTCCCTCCGATGTCCCTTCTGGCTCGGTCTTTGCAAGTAATGTCTTGGCACCCTAGACCTTGGCAGCTGCAATACCCTAGAAAATCCAAGGAATATCAGATTTCGCCGTGCCATATGCGAAATCAAGAACGCCCTATTCCCTACTCTTCTCAAGCGGAACCTCTATTGGGTGTTAGTGACCATCAACCCAGATTTCAGGTTCCCACTTAGGAAACACGAGGCGGCTGAGGTTGGGTATTGCTGAGCAGTTGCTGAAATTCGGAGCGACCTACCAGACTGAGCTGTCGTATATGCACGAAGGCTAACGTGGCCGTCACAGTTGCCAGTAGGCTGAGCGGAATTGCGAAAACCGAGAATGGCAGTATTCCCAGAAGCAGTTCTTTGTGAGGATCAGATTCTAAAAGGATGTTGCGAATGAGAAGGGTCAGCCCCGGAAATGATAAGCCGCTCACGCTAACAGTTACGCAAAACCAGAACCAGTTTTTCCGATGTCGTAGAAGCAGTAGAATTTGGCTGGTTAATACCGAACAAATGACAGACCCGATGAACAGTAAGACAACACCTCCTAAATTTAGGATCGCTAGTCTCGTGTTCAGAACATCCGGATGGCACAGCAGGAACCAACCTGTGAAAAGCCCCGCTGCAAGGAATACATTCAAGCTAATCGCGATCGCTGGAGAACTGTTGTCACTGATAAGCAGTTCCTTCCAAAGAGGCGACTGTTGGGATTTGGACATTTGAGTGTGACGAAACCTGGTCCAATCTTGGAGAGTTTGACGGTTTGGGGTGAGGGCGATTGCTAATGCCACACAGTAAAGTACTCCCAAACAGGCAATAACGGCTGCATCAGCGTCATATACTTGCGTATCTGGCATCGTCAGCAACAACACAATAGCCGTGAATGTTGCAGTCAGCGGATAGCTGTATATTCGCTGGAGCAGCGTGATACGGGAACTGCTGAATCGTCGCTGCAGCAAATGGTACAACAGACCGCACCATCCCAAAGCGTGGGTAATCGTCAGCAGCGTGTACTGCCCAAAATTGAACCGAACCGTTGCTAATTCGACATAAAAAGCTTTATCAGCATGTTCGGTCCCCTGTTGAGCGACATAGGCGACGTTTGCAAAGGGTGAGAACAAGATAGCCCAAAGGAGAGGGCCATGATCGGCGTCTTGAGGAAAACTCCAACAGCCAAACGAGCATATCGGCGAGAGAATCAGTTCCAGCACTTGCCAGTTCAATAGCGTAATAGCGACGGTGATTATCCAGGGTTGCAGCGCTAAGAGCATTCCCTGAGGTGTCGCCAGACTCAGAAACAGAGCAATTAGATAAAAGACCAGAGTCTGGCCGATGAACGCTGTATCAAACCCCAATAAATTGCCTGCACCGTAGCCTGCGGAGAGCCCTGTAAACCAGTGGAAAGGTACAGCGAGTGCGATCGCCAAGTAAAGACAGATAGGAACCCCAACCAATTTGCCTACCAAAATGGTGAAAGCTGATCGTGGGCTCAGACGTAAAAGGCTTAAGGTATCGCGCTGCTTTTCCTTGACGAGATCATTCGCCAGTAGAAAAGTACCAATACCCATAAGGGAAAAGACAATCAGAGTTGTCATGACTCTAAAGAGATCGCGATACCATCTTGTCCAGTCCACCTGATAGGCTTTGTTGTCAGAGGTTAACTGACAGCGACCGGGTACTTCCCCCAATGTCAGACAATACTCATTGCTTTTGATGGCAGTCCCGATACGAGGTAGTTTTACAACAAACTCATCATCACCGACTGCGCGATGTAGCCTTAATGCCACTGTTGTCCCAACCAGGCTTTGAAAATCAGAGAATGTGGCATCAGGGCTAACGCTTAGAATCTGTCTATCAATTTTCTTTAGATGCGCTTGAAACTTATCTAGGCTAGCATCGCCGCTGAAATTGTCCCACGATAGTGTCACAGACGCGCCATCAATCGCAATTAGGCGATCGCCTTGCTGTACTTGATCAAGTGCGGCCAACCCAATTGTGTTGTCTCCCCGTACAGGTTCTGGTCTGTTCACAGATTTCAAGAACAAACCAGATTCCCTAGTGAGAGACGACAAATAGGACCGTGGTCCCGACTCGTCACGAATTTTATCTTGTACTTCAGTGTCTAGTTGGTAATAGCTAGACCAGGTCAACTGCGGATAAGTTGTTATGCTCATATCGCTATCAACAATGGTTCCAAGCGATCCAGGCAACTCAACAGCAAAAGCCACAATCACAAACAGCTGAATCAGTAACGATAAGCCAACCGCTGCCAACACAGGAAAACGCTTCAGTCGTCCCCTGAGTTCTCTGAGCAACTGCGGGTTGAGATCCCCTATGCCATCCAACATGTTCGCGGCCAAAGTGCTGATAATTCCAGAACGCCACACCGTTATCACCGCCCCTCAATATTTAAGTTTGCCTGCCTGTAGACTCCACGTAATCTGGAATCTGCTCAGCACACCATCCTACTTGTATGTTGTCTTTGATTACTTCCAACACAAACTATACAAGTAAAATCACTTAGGAGGGTATTTGAACATGCCAGAATTCTGGCAAAAGTTTTCGACTCAAAATATCAGAGCTAACGTGCTAGGTGCTGGCCTGGAGATACAAGTCGTCACGGATAGCTACACCAAAACCCTTGCTTCACGTTGCGGATGTAAGGTCTGGTCCAAAATACTGTGGGGTAAAGCTACCGTGGAGACCATAGGGAACATGGTGCTTGAGTTTGAGGTGGGCGATGGGGCCTGCTGCAATGTCCTGAGCGTTCAAAATCGTCAGGTCAGAGCACTGGCGGGCCGCGTTATAAATTAGACACAGCACCCAGCCCTCATCTTCGGTGGTGCCTTGCGGATGGGGCACAAAAACGGGTTCACTCATGAAGCCACGCGGGGCTTCGCTCCAAATCTGCTCTTCACCTGTTTGCATATCGCGTTTGAGCAGAGCTTGCAGGGGGGCATTGCCCTGAGCGATATGGGCTGCACCGATATACAGATATCGATAGGGGTTGCCAACAGACTGGGGATGTAGGGTTGGAAACTCGCAGCAGCGGGAAATTAAGCAGGTCGATTCAACGGTTGCAGCATTCAAGTCGAGCGTGAAGCGCTGTAGCTGTCCCTCAGGCACTTTGGAGAAGTCCACGTCCTCGTAACCCATGCCCTCATCCAATGTCGGAAAACTGCGATAGGCAATAGAATCAATAATCACTTTGCCGTCCTGCTCGAAAGCATTGGCGTGATGAAACACAAAACAGGCGGGCGCGTCCAAAATGTGCATCGCACCTTCGCCATCACGAGGAATCACAATAATCTTGGTAGGCTCATTGGGCTTCAGCTGGATGCACTCCCCCGCGCCCTTCAAACCAAACAGAAACGGTAGTGGATTGAAGCTAACGGGGTTTTGGAAAAAGATGGCGTAGCTGGGCGTAATCACAAAGTCATGGATGAACGAAAAGCCAGGAATGCTGCGGTGATACGACTTCACACATGTGCCTGTGGGACTGAACTCATGCACGGTGATAGTGCTTGACAGCCCCACTTTGATGGCGAAATTAACCAGTCGCGGCTCCCGCCCTTGCTCTGGATCGCCGGGGTCAATACGGGGGTGAGCAGCAAAGGCGTCCCCTGGCTGCAGCAGC
>JBCBJE010000639.1:0-3826 GCA_038523735.1 Cyanobacteria bacterium J06626_18
GACAACTTTTCGATACATTTCAAGTGACTGAAGCGACATTATAAATGCCAAGGGGACGCCAAACATGGCGTCCCCTTGGCGTAGTGAGTTTGAATTGAGCTATTTGAACTTACTTTTCAATCGGCTGCGATCGCCGTGTCTTTTGAAAATGACGGGACAGGTGTGACTTCCGGAAATTATGGGCTCTTGCACGTTTTTGGTGATGCTAAGTTTGGGCAATTTCGGGTTAAGGTCAGCAGCTGAAATCTGAATCAAATCCGTCGCCTCTCCAGAAACTTCAGAACCCACCGATAGCTTTGGATGAGCGGTTTCTACCATGCCTAAGAATAATCGATGGATCTCCTGACCTGTTTGTTGATGCTCCCAGCCTATATTCAACTGAAAGATTGGCAAATTGACCCCCTGACAGCCGAAATCACGCTGATGCTGTCTTCCCACCAAGTGGCTCCTGCTTGCCCCCGATGTCAGACACCCGCTCATCGCATTCATAGCCATTATGAAAGGCGCATCACCGATCTGCCCTGGTGTGAATATCGAGTGTGCTGGCACCTGACCGTACGCAAGTGCTTTTGTCAGAACGCCGATTGCCAGCAACGCATCTTTACCGAACGCTTCGCTGAGTTCATCAAACCTTGGGCGCGTAAAACCAATCGACTGATCGAACAACTGACGGCCATCGGGCTAGCCTTGGCAGGAGCGGCGGGAGCGCGGCTCACCCCCCATCTCAATCTCATGGCTAGTCGTGAGACTTTACTGCGCTTCGTTCGCCGCTTAAGTCCCCCTTCGTTTGCTACGCCAAAGGTGCTGGGTGTAGACGATTGGGCTTTTCGCAGAGGTCACAATTATGGAACGATATTAGTGGACCTGGAACAGCATCAGCCCATCGCCCTGCTGCCCGATCGCGAAGCCGCCACCCTCGCTCAGTGGCTGGAAGCGCATCCTGGGGTTGAAATCATCTCGCGCGACCGTTCCCTTGCCTATAAACAGGGTGCCTCGGAAGGCGCGCCGCAGGCTCAGCAAGTGGCGGATCGCTTTCACTTACTGGACAACTTAGCCACAGCCCTGGAGAAGACGTTCAGAGACTTTCCCCGCGAACTGAAAGAAGTTGAAGCTGCTGTGGTTCAACAAGAACAGCTGAGCTTAGCTCCTAATGTAGAATGGGCGGTGGTTCCACCCCCAGCCCCGGAACCTGCAGACCTTCTTTACGCCCAGCAAAGTCGAGCCCGACGACTAGCCAACTATGAACAAACCCACGAACTTCAGGCTCAAGGCTGGAGCCAAAAGGAAATCGCCCAGCATCTGGGCATTGGCGTCAAGACGGTTTATCGATACCTCAAAGAATCGACCTTTCCGGAACGCCAAGAACGCCAAGACCGGGGGCGGAGCCTTCTGGATCCGTATAAGGACTATTTGCTGGAGCGCTGGAACAGCGGCTTTCAGCAAGGCAGACGCCTTTATGAGGAAATCAAAGCCCGTGGCTATGAGCATAGTTACAACCTCGTCGCCCGTTTCCTGCGAGGCTTAAAACAGGTTCAAAGAGAGGCGGGCGCTGCCCCCGTTCAATGGCTTGATTCGCCTTACTTCCCGCTAACCGCCCGACGGGCTGCATGGCTAGTCCTCGGGCATGCCGGACAGCGCGATGAAGACGGCAAACAACTCTTAACCCACTTGAAAAAGTATTGTTCACTCTTTAACGAAGCCATTACCTTGGCCCAAGACTTTGCTCAAATGCTGCGGGAGCGACAATCGGAGGACTTTGATAGCTGGCTAAATCGGGCGATGGAGGGGAATCTACCGGCTTTGGCTCGCTTTGCTGAGGGCCTCAAGGAGGATTATGAGGCGGTCAAAGCAGGATTGATTTTACCCTGGAGCAATGGTCCTGTAGAAGGACAAATCAATCGCTTAAAGATGCTGAAACGGCAGATGTACGGTCGCGCCAGCCTGGATTTATTGAGTAACCGCTTCATACTGGCGGATTAACAATCGCTCGGGGATTCAGGTCGGTGCTCGTCCTTAGCATCACCAAAAACGTGCAAGAGCCCAGAATTTCCGGAATTCACAATCGCCTATGCTATCACTCATGTTTTCTTGTATATACCGTTTGTGCACGCAAATCCAGACTCTTCTCCCGTATACGTGTATCCTTTCATGCTTTTAGGTTGGCTCGTTTTGGGAGTTTTAGGTTTGCCATTCTGGCAGCTAATATATGTGATTCCATTATCTAAATCGCGTTGGAGCCTTCGCAAACGCGGTAGAGTAAAAGGCATCCTCATCAGTGCAGGGCTGACGGCTTGCTTTGTCGTTATAGCGGGAAGCATTGTGCTGTCGTAGTATTAGTATGGAATCCGCACGTTCAGGCTGAGCAATTGCACCAGCGCCTCTCCTGGAACAGCCCCGGACGAAACGTTTTGAACTCATGCCAGAGCCTTTTGAAGAAGTTGTTTCTTAGAAGCCTGTCGAAGCCCTAATGTTTAGCCTTGAAATGGTGATCAAAGAGGTCTCTCTGTGCTGAAGAAATTCGTAGGATGCTCTCGCTCCGAATAGTCCAAATCGAGCAAACGCTTGCGCTGATCGGTCAGATCAATGCTGCGGTAGCTCGGCACGTCAAAGCAAAATCTCTAAGCTGCCTTGCGGCGGTCATTCATAGTGAGCTGTACGACAACAGCGACTGGGACCTGGAGTTTGGCTTTTGCCTTAATCGAGCACTCGATCCGACTGTTCCGTTATCTGACGGCATCGCTGTCGCGCCACTTGCGTGCCATTGTTGCCCTGCTTGATTTCATAAAGGGCCATGAAACGTCTCGAGTGCGGGGATGCGGAGCTGTTAGGGCTTGTTCTCGAAGGTCATCAGCAGTCTGTTGCTAGGCTTCTGTTTCGACTTTTAGCATGGGCAGCATAGAGGACGATGGGGGCTATTGCTAGCTTAAAAGCCTTGGCCTCAAAACTCCAGTTCTCAAGATGGATGTGGTTTAGTACTCAATTTTGAAAAGTTGTGAAAGGATGTAGTGTAATAGTCTAGGAATGATAATCATTATCAATATTCAGCACCTGGTATCTATTAGCGCTTTAACGACCTGCTACTCAAACATCGGAGTGATGACAGAATCCTATGTTGAAACAGTCTCTTTACGCTGCTGCCCTGAGTGGTGCAGCCACTATTTCG
This sequence comes from Cyanobacteria bacterium J06626_18, assembly GCA_038523735.1. Taxonomy (GTDB): domain Bacteria; phylum Cyanobacteriota; class Cyanobacteriia; order Phormidesmidales; family Phormidesmidaceae; genus SIO1E4. The sequence continues at coordinate 3,164 of JBCBJE010000639.1, forward strand.
GTGATGGCACCCCCCGCCATTGCCGTCCGCTATGACTACACCCCCGTTACAGCGGGTGATCAACCCATTCGATACCTGTTAGATTCCAATACCCAGGGCGACCAAGTGGGCAGCATTGCCAACCCGTTGACAGGTGCTCTAGACGGTTTTTTAGTTTCGGGTACAGGCGAGACAGCCTTCTGGTCCAACCCGGACAAGCTCACCTATCCAACGGCCATCAACGACTTTCGCCAAGTTGTTGGCGTCAATATTCCCCTTGCAGGGGGGCTACCCGAAGGCTTTGAGCGCGATGCTAGCGGTGTTGAGACCCCGTTTAACTTTCCTGACGGGCTGGGCACCATTCCGTTTGGCATCAACAACAGCGGTGTCTACAGTGGGTTTTATATTACCCCTGCTGGTCGGCGCGGATTTGTCTCTAGCCCCTCTATTTCGCTCTCTCGCAGCGTTGAGTTTCCGGGTGCCGCCGAGACGCAACTGTTTGGTCTGAATAATGTGGGCCAGGTAGGGGGCGCGTACTATGACCAGCAGGGGAGCGCGTTTCCGTTCATCTACGACATCGACAGCGACTCGTTCAATCTGTTGTCTCCCCCCACTCCTGGCAACTACGTAGTGACCAGCCTAAACGACGCTGGCGATGCCGTCATTTTTGGGTTGCGGGACGTC
>JBCBJE010000640.1:0-3826 GCA_038523735.1 Cyanobacteria bacterium J06626_18
AGCCCAGCCAACCCCGCTCAGCTTACAGCGTGCCTGGTCTCTATTTTTACGATGCTCAGGTGACGGAACTAGCAAGGCAGATCAAACCATCCCAGCGGGGTGAAGTGGAAATCACCTGAGCATCGTAAAAATAGAGACCAGGCACGCTGTAAGCTGAGCGGGGTTGGCTGGGCTTCTCCTCCAGGCTAAGCGGTAAACCCGTTTCAGACAGTTCCACCACACAATACAGCTCGGGATTGTTGACGTAGTAGGCAAAAACTTTCGCACCGTCTGTGAGTTGGGCTGATCGCTGCAAAACCTGCCCTAGCCCTTCGCCGTAAAACAAGTTATCGCCCAAAACCAGAGTCACCGGGTTATTGGCGATAAAATCACGACCGACCACAAACGCATCGGCAACGCCTCGGGGAATGGGCTGCACCGCATACTGAATCTGAATGCCCCACTGTTCGCCTGTGCCTAGCATGGCCTGAAATTGCGGCTGATCCCGTGGAGTTGTAATCATTAAAATATCGCGGATCCCCGCTAGCATCAGCGTCGTCAGCGGGTAATAAATCATCGGCTTGTCATACACGGGCAACAACTGCTTGCTCAGTCCAGCCGTCAAGGGATACAGCCTCGTCCCTGAGCCCCCCGCAAGCACAATGCCTTTTGAAATCATAAATTCTCAAAATATTGCCGTACGATCTGTAAGATACGCTGGGAAGCTTGTCCGTCGCCAAAAGGATTCACGGCTTTGGCCATCGCATTGTAGGCAGCGGGATCGGTCAATAGTTGGAGGGCAGTAGTGGTGATCGCCTCAGGGTCAGTGCCAACGAGTTTGGCCGTACCTGCCGCGATCGCTTCAGGCCGTTCGGTGGTCTCGCGCAAAACCAAAACCGGTTTGCCTAGCCCTGGAGCTTCTTCTTGCAAACCGCCAGAATCGGTGAGTAGCAACGTGCAGCGCTGCATCGCGCCTACGAGTTGTCCGTAGTCCAAAGGCTCGGTTAAAAAGACGCGGGGATGATTGCCCAAGCGCGCCGTTAGAGGCTCCCGGACTGTTGGATTGCGATGTAGGGGCAACAACAGTGCTGTGTCTGGACACTGATCCAGCACTGTCAGGAAACCAGTAGCGATGTTTTCCAAAGGGGTGCCCCAGTTTTCACGGCGGTGTACGGTCGAGAGCAACACGCGATATTGAGTCCAATCCAGCCCTGAAATAGCACACTCGGGGGTTTGGGCAGCTACGGTGAGCAGGGCATCAATCACGGTATTACCCGTCTGGTGAACCTGACCCACAACGCCAGACTTGGCCAGATGCCCCACTGCTGTCTCGGTAGGGGCAAAGTGCAGCCGCGTGATTTGAGAAATGAGGCGACGGTTAGCTTCTTCGGGGAAGGGATTAAGCAGGTCGTCGGTGCGGAGCCCCGCTTCCACATGCCCCACCGGAATCTTTTGGTAAAAGGCCGCTAGGGCAGCAGCGAAGGCTGTACTGGTGTCCCCTTGCACAATCACCAGTTGCGGCTGTAAACGTTGAAAACACTGCTCTAATCCCTGGAGACTACGACAGGTGATGTCCGTCAGGGTTTGCTGAGGCTGCATGATGTCTAAATCTTCATCAGCCTGCAGTTGAAAAAGCTGCATCACTTGGGCCACCATTTCGCGATGCTGTCCAGTCAACACCACGCGAGTATCAAAGTCAGGAGCCTGCTGAAACGCTCGAATCACCGGAGCCAGTTTAATTGCTTCGGGACGGGTGCCTAGAGTAATACAAACGCGAATCGGCGGAGTAGACATAAACAACGCAATCCAGGGAGACAGCGATCGCTACTGACCAGCAGCAACGAAACCTTCCTATCATGGCATGGTCGGCCTCACCGTTCGGCATTGCTGGCAGAATAAAGGGGATGCAGTAGAGATGCGATCGCCCATGCCACAAACCCTAGCACTGACGCCAGATGTCTTGGCCCAGCTTGATTTAGCACCTGCCAAGCAAATTCTCGATCCACTTCTTGAGAAGGGAAATATTTTGGACGCTGAAGTGCATCTGGCGTTTGATATTGACTTTCCCCGTGATCCTGCTGACCCGCGTGAGCTATCAGAAATTCCGGAGGTCCGTCTTTGGTTTATCCGACTGGATGCTCACTATCCTTGGCTACCCTTGATTCTTGATTGGGAAGCCGGGGAACTAGGACGATATGCAGCGATGCTAGTGCCCCACCAGTTCAGCCCTAAGGATGGTATTCGCTACAATCCCGAGGCGCTCGAGATCTTTGTGATGAACAAGATTTTTGTAATTACCCAGTGGCTCAGGCACCAAGGTATCACCCAATTCACGCGCCTCAAATTTATGACACAGATGCTGGGCTATGAGATCGACGACGACCTCTTTGAGCTCCTGATGACCTGAGCACACGTAAACCAACACGGCAGGCTGCATCCGGGCAATAGTCCAATGCTCCCAACCAACCCATCTTTATCTGCCCACAACCATACAAACATCCGGGCAATGGCCCATGCGTTCAAAAAAATGGAGCACGTCACACATAGCAGCGACGTGCCCCATCAAAATTTACGCTATTGGTTTACTTCAAACGCTTGCCTTTCAAGCGCCAACCAAACGCACCAAGCACTAGCAACCCACCAACCAGTGAAGATTCTGGCGTTTCGACCGGGTCTGGTGTGACCGGCGGAGTCACAGGCGGCGTAGGGGGTTCTGGTGGCTCAGGCGGTACGGGTGGCTCGGGCGGCTCGGGTGGTGCGGGTGGTGCGGGTGGCTCCACAGGCGGTTCAGGCGGTCTGGGTGGCTCGGGCGGTTCAGGTGGGGGCTCCACAGGGGGCGCAGGCGGTTCTACTGGTGGTGGTGGTGGCTCCGGTTCAACGATGCCCAAGGTTCCTGCCTGGATAAAGACGGCTGAATCAAGGCGATCGTCAGAAACGTCGGCAATCTGGATCCGTAGGGTATTGCTACCGGTTACTACATCACCAGCAAATTGCAGTGGTCGGGTGTAACCATCTAACTTTGTGAGCGTACCGGGTCCGGCTGGATTGTCAATGTAATCAGTACTCCGGGGTCCAGTAGGGCTCTGAACCAAGTTATTCACCCGGACAAAGTTGTCATCCCCGACAGTATCGTTCAATAGGGCAAGGTTGGTACCATTGAGTTCCAGGGTAAAGAAGTCGTTGAAGATACTGCCACCAAACTCGAGAAATTCTTCCGAGCCGAAAACATACTGAAAAAACAGCTGATCAACCGTTTCGTCCGCCTCAAAGTTGATTTCCAAAATCGCTTCGTCAACTGGCGAAGGTAGATCGGTCGTCAAATCCGAGTCGGTGAAAAGGTCACCTGTGTTTTCGCCAGGAAGATCCGCAACATTACCGGTGCTCAGGACCACGCCCGATCCTAAGCCAAAAGGATCATCGGCAAAGGTGCCAAACGCTTCGGGCGAACCATCGACAGTTCCGGTAAAACCACTCAGACCTGTCGTATCTCCAAGCAGGACACTCAGAAAACTGTCGAAATCGTTGTTTTGGGTGATTGTGAAGGCGACAGCGGGCCGTGTAATCACGTTGAGACTCGCACCAACTGCTAGCCCTGCAGTCAGTGCAACCTGAGTCGTGAAACGCATGCGATAGTAGCTCCTCATGCAACTGGTATTGATAGACGCAATCATTCGGCAACTTGTGGCCTAGGGTGGCGTTGGTCTTCAGATTGCATCAAGACTGCATCAAGACTCTGAACACACCGTCCCTAGAGGGTTCGCAAGCGCTTAACACAAGAACTCCCAGCGAACCATAGTTGGACCCCACATACACTTAAACATTACGAAAACTATTCAGCGAATTGCCT
>JBCBJE010000641.1:0-3816 GCA_038523735.1 Cyanobacteria bacterium J06626_18
AGAGGATTGGGGGGTTACTTATTTTTGGGGAGCCTTTACTCCCGATGTTTTTTTAGCCCACCCATCCGGTGAGCAGGGGAACTAGAGTACTTACTACGACATTCACCTGATGAGTCAGTCCGGTAACGGCTGCACGCGTAATCGGCAAACTGTCTAGCACCATCCCTGCGGATAGCGCCATCATGTATAAGATGGAAAACTTGAACAGGGATTTGGCCAAGTCGCGATCGCTCGGAGCCTGCAGCAGCTTCCAGGCTTTTTGCAGAAAGATACCGCCCAGATAAAGCGCAATGGCAATGTAGACCAATCCAGTTGCCTGCAACGGAACCGTCATCAGTAGCGTAATGGGTACCAGTACTAGGGTGTAGGCCCAGATTTGCTTAGCGGTGGCTTCATCCCCAACAACAACCGGCAGCATCGGCACGCCGACTTTGGCATAGTCATCCTGAATCACCAATGCCAGCGCCCAGAAATGTGGAGGCGTCCAAACAAAGACGATCGCAAAGAAGAGCCAAGCCGCCCAGCTGAGTTCACCTGTGACCGCTGCCCAGCCTACCAGGGGTGGAATCGCGCCCGCTGCTCCTCCGATTACGATGTTTTGGGTCGATGAGCGCTTGAGCCAGTACGTATATACGCCAACGTACACAGCAATACCCGCCATTTCAAGCGCAGCGCTGAGCACATTTGCGACGAGGGCCTGCAGCGCAAAGGCGAAAACGGCTAGCGCGATCGCGAAAATCAAGGCATCTTTTATCTGCACTCGCCCCGAAGGAATGGGACGGTGGCGCGTGCGCTCCATATCGAAATCAATGTCGCGGTCATAGATGCAGTTAATTGACTGGGCTGAAGCTGCTGCTAATGCACCTGTGAGCAGAGTAACGATGAGCAAAATCGGGTCGACGCTGCCTTCAGCAGCCACCCACATACTGGCTGCGGTTTCAATGAGCAGAAGTGGAATAATTCTGGGTTTTGTTAGCTGCCAATAGCTTTGGCACACTTGCCTAAAGGTTTCATGATGTCGCGTGGGACCTTGCCAAGTGGGAGAGGTCTGCATGGGCAGAAAAATCCTTCAAATTGAGAGAGCAAATTGAGTTAGGCGAGCAAATTGAGAGAGCAACCAAGGTTGAAACGAGGGCTAAGGCAATCAGGCATCAGCCATGGGGAGCGGCTGCGAGGGGGCTGGCGCGGGACGAGAAGCGCGATCGCGCCAAGCCAGGACAGTGAAGCATACGAGGGCACCGGTCAAGGCAGCTCCAACTGTGTGATGAGTTACCGTCAAAGGCTCTACCTGTAGACGGAGCTGAAACGTCACAATGCCGAGCACGATCTGCGTTGCTAATAGAACGCCAATCAGCTGGGTCAGACGCCGCAGCCAGGGATGCAAAGCAGGTGTCCGCCAAGCCGTCAACATCAGAATCAGGATTGCGATCGTCGGCGGAACGACACCGATTAAATGACTGTTCATGACCTGGCAAAGCTGCGAGAGCCCTAAGCATTGATGGGCAGCCCAACGGGAGCCCACTAAAGCTCCCAGCAAGCATTGAATGTAGACCAAACCGCTGGCAATCAAACCCATTTCGGGTAACTTACCGACCGTGCCAAGTCCTTGATAGGGCGTCAACCCTAGGCCGATAGTCAGCAACGTGATCAAGAAGGCCAGAGCCGTACCTAGATGCGCGGTTACGATATCAAATCGCAATAGTTCCGTAACGGTTAGCCCCCCAAGTGCCCCTTGCACCACAATCAACAAGAAGGCCCCCAGAGAAGCACTGGGCAGCCAGTTAGGGACATCGCGGCGGCACCACCAAGCTTGCACAACCAGCCATGAGGAAAACAGGCCGATTAGGGAGGCATCCAAGCGGTGGAACCATTCTAGGAAAACCTGCAGGTTCATTTGCTGACGAGGCACTAACTGCCCGTAGCATAGGGGCCAATCGGGGCAAGCGAGCCCTGCATTCATAATGCGAGTCGCGCTACCCACGGCCATGAGTGCCAAAGTCGCGATCGCCAATTTCCAGACCAAACGTCGAATTCGCTCGTGGGCAGCTAGCCTAGACGAATGAGAAATGAGTTCTCGAGATTTTTTTGAGGACGCGACAAAGGGAATATTTGCGGACATAAGCAGCGTAGGCAATCTAAAACCCGATCTATGAACAGAACAAAAGTTTTCATCGGCTGAAGCAATCGCTCACAGGAGCCTTAAAAACTTTGAATTCGTTTATCCGTGAACTGATATCACTTTAGAAAGGCTGAATCCAATACCACCAAAGCTTTAGGGTTTTCTTCGGAATCTCTGGAGACGGCCGTCTACATCTTGTAACAATTCGCTAACGCAACATCTCGAAATGGATGGTTTCAGCCAGTAATTTTTCTCAATATTTCACTTCACCCGTTTGCGGCGAGGCTGCGCAATCACGATGGCAGAATGAGTCTGTCGTATCGGCCCCCGTGAGATGACTACTCAAGCCTCTTCACAAATCACGTTCAATCTTTTGCAAGGCTCAGTTCGGTTCAACTTTTCGCCTGCAGCCGCGCAAACACTTCAAGCAAATCTCACTGATTTAGTGAATCGCTTGAAGGTGATCGCGGCCCCCTCTTCTGGCAGCACAGGTAAGCGGACGGCAGCCGCCTCAATGGAATATCAACACACTGGCGACGTCTTTTTAGAGGTCTTTTGTAATCCCAATATTTGGCCTAGCCCCTTTGCAGCTAAGCTCCTGATTACCATACGGGATAATCGCATTCGCCTCACAACCGAAGCGCAACTCCCTCAGATCCTGGAGGACGTAGCACATTATTTAGGTGAATAAGCGATGAATGGGCCATATCCGTATTTATACGGAAATTTAGGATTTCAGAAAAATTCCTGTATAGCTACAAAAGCCCTATATGGTCAATACGGAGGAGAGCTTGTATAGTTATAGATACCAATCAACTCTTCTCCAAGAGGAATGTTATCTGTAAACAGATGTCATCCTCAAATTGACCAACTAAACTTAGGGGGAGAGCAATACGCGCCACCGCGAGGGATGGCTTAAATGTCGGAGATAACTTTTGTAAAAGCTTTCCATGCACTCTCTGATCCCCTAAGAATCAGAATTCTCGAAAGCTTGCGACACGCAGAATATTGTGTGCAAGATTTGTGCGCTCATTTAACCGTTAGTCAGTCCAAGTTGTCGTTCCATTTACGGGTGCTGAAAGAGGCTGGAATTGTGCGATCGCGCCCCCACGGACGGTGGACTTACTATAGTTTGAACCTGCCACAAATCGTAACGCTGGAGCAGCACCTTGCCGACATTCGATATCCGTTCGAGCTAGTTGAAACCCGTGTTTGCCACAGCAATTCATCGAAATAATTGTCTACACGATAGGTGTCTAGACGTTATTAGATGATTTGATGTTATCGCCTCATACTCTGCCGATTGGGTCTGGGGCGATGTTTTCCATTTCGATCACTGAGGATGACGGGCGGTATCCTTATATACACTGACCAAGCCTGTAATTCAGAAACTTTAGAATCTTAGAGAGGTGTAGTGAATCGCTTGCTACACTGCGATAGCCCTTTATTTCAAGCTACATTGATGCCTAAAGTTTTAGAAAATGTAACTACGGACGTTGTTGCGATTTTCAAGGCGCTCTCCGAACCTCTGCGGGTTGAAGTCATTGAGCTGCTGCGAGAGCAAGAAATGTGCGTCTGTGATTTGTGCGATTGCCTCGGTGTAACGCAGTCGAAGTTGTCGTTTCATTTGAAGACACTCCGGCAGAATGGGATTGTGCGATCACGTCAACAAGGGCGCTGGATTTACTACCGACTCA
>JBCBJE010000642.1:0-3816 GCA_038523735.1 Cyanobacteria bacterium J06626_18
ATGCTTCTGATCCCTCTCACGCTAGTTGCCTGTATCGAAGCAGCATCCCGTCCTAAAGTCGTTAGTGTTGTAGTTGGCATCGAGGACGTCAGTACTGAAGCTGAAAGTATTAGCAATGCCTCATTTGAGGACAGGAGTGATAGCCATATTTTGCCTGCAATTAGTAGTAATCATGAACATATCGAAGGGTTTTGTGACCAGGATAAATGCAATGTAATGACGGCAGACGGCGTTTATAACTATTACATCATCGCAGATTATCGCTATATAATTGGTTGCTATCAAGACACGCCTAAATCTTTTCATCGGGCTAGAGGCGAGCGCCAAACGAGAAAACCTTCCGATGTCGGCAGCAAGCTTTACGGCAAGAATAGCCAAGCTTTTTAGCAACGCTCATACCTCATTAAAGGAGGTGTTCCATGGATACAAATCCTGTAAATTTGCGATCGCCCCAAACATCAAAGACTGTTTCCAAATCACAGGTAGAAATCACTCTCAAGCGCCCAGTTGAATATCGTCTTGCTCAGGGTGTTGCTGGCCTCTTCCTTTTAAGCCTCCTCGCAGGCGGTAGCTATCTGCTCTATCGGCAGTTTGTGCTGCTGCCCCAGCAGCAAGCACAAGCCCAAACGCAGACGGTCAATGTTGAAACCACCACTCTACCGATTACTATGACAGCCAATGGAACGGTTGAAGCGGAGCAACTGACAAACGTCAGCCCTAAAACCGCCGAACGTTTGGAGCAAGTCACTGTGGTCGAGGGCGATGCGGTTGAGGCAGGTCAGGCGTTAGCCTACATGAACGATTCTGATTTACAGGGGCAGCTAATCCAAGCGCAAGGGCAGCTCGCCTCCGCCCGCGCTAATCTGGACATGCTCGTTGCGGGTAATCGCCCCCAAGAGATTGCCCAAGCCGAGGCTAACCTAGCCAGTGCTGAAGCCAGTTTGAACCAAGCCGAGGACGACCGCCGCCGCTATGAGGTGCTTTATGAGCAGGGGGCTGTCTCCGCCCAAGAAACGACGGGTTATCGAACTACTCGTGATACGGCTTTGGCCCAGGTAAGAAGCGCGCAGCAGGCGCTCAATCTCAGTCAGGTAGGTAGTCGTCAGGAAGAGATTGCCCAGGCCGAAGCCGCCGTGATGGAAGCGGAAGGCGCGTTGACCACGATCGCGACTCAGATTGAAGACTCAGTGATTCGGGCTCCTTTTAGCGGCATTGTGACGGCCCGCTACGCTGATCCAGGCGATTTCGTATCGCCTTCAACAGCTGCCAGTGAAACATCGTCCTCGTCCTCGTCTTCAATTCTGTCGTTAGCGTCTAATTATCAAGTGGTTGCTAATGTCGCCGAGACCGACATCGCTCAGATTCAAGTGGGCCAAACGGCTAGCATTACAGCCGATGCCTACCCCGATCAGCAGTTTGAAGGGACCGTAGCCCAGGTTGCCGAACAGGCCACAGTCACCTCTAACGTGACCAGTTTCGAGGTGCGAGTCAATCTTGCGGAAGAAGTACAGTCACAGCTACGCCCCGGAATGAATGTCGATGTGGAATTTCAAGCGGGTGAACTGACCAATGTACTGGTAGTGCCGACCATCGCCATTGTTCGTGAAGAGCGGGGCGAAGGGGTTTTAATTATGGGTCGCGATGGCACCCCTCAATTTCGCCCGATTGAAACAGGTTTAACAGTTAACGATAAGACAGAGGTAACTACAGGACTTGAAGGCAATGAACAAATTGTGCTGAGTGCCGCTGAAGGGTTGCCTGAGAACAGACGGAATGTCGGTGAGGGACGCCCGCCAATACCAGACGCGGGTCCTGCTGGTGGCGGTCCCGGTGGTGGTGGTCCTGGCGGAGGGGGTCCCAATGGTGGTTAAAGGACACTTACAGAATACCCCCTCAGTTATGAGGACGCGTTTGCCCTCAATTTCTATGGTGGAAATTTTGGCGATGGCGATCACTGCCTTGTGGAGCAATAAGCTACGAACTGCCCTCACCATGTTGGGCGTGATCATTGGTATTACGGCCGTTATTGCGGTCACTTCAGTGGGGCAAGGGGTGCAGTCTGCAACTGAGGCAAACTTGCAGGGGTTGGGTGCCGATATTTTACAGATAAGGGCAGGGGCCGCGAACAGTGGCAATGTCAGTCAAGGTCGCGGCAGTGCAACAACGCTGACTTGGAGCGATGCCCAGGCGATCGCAGCGCAGGTGTCAGTCGCCGATAGGGTAACGGCCTACCTGGAGCAAACGGCCCAAGTAGTTTACAGCCAAAACAACACGTCTATAACCGTTTTAGGAACGGATACTTATTACCCAACGGTCAATAACATTACCTTGGCATCGGGACGATTTTTCACTGCCGCAGAACTGACTGAAGCGCAGGCCGTGGCAGTATTAGGCTCAACTGTGAAGGATGATTTATTCGGTCCGGGCAATGAGGTGATCGGTGCCGACATTCGCATTCAGGGGCAGCGCTACAGCGTGCTAGGGGTAGCTAATGAAAAAGGAGCTCAGGGACGCGAAAATCCAGATGAACAGATTTACGTCCCCCTCACGAATATGTCAGCTCGGTTAGTGGGTAATAATGCGCTGAGCGGCATTGCTGTGCAAGGTATTGCGGTGAAAGTGACTGAGCAAGCCCAGTTAGAGGCGGGTGATTTTCAGATTACGAATTTACTGCGCGTGCGCCACAACATTTATCCCTCCAAAGGTGATGAGGACGATTTTCAGATTGTGAGCGCGGCTGACTTGGTTGAAACCCTGACCAGTACAGTGGGACTCTTCACTATTATGGTGGCTGCGATCGCGGCCATCTCGCTCATCGTTGGTGGCATCGGTATTGCCAACATCATGCTGGTTTCGGTAGTAGAGCGCACTAGAGAGATTGGTATTCGCAAGGCCGTCGGGGCGACAGATCAAGCCGTTTTAAGCCAGTTTCTAGCTGAGGCGATCGCCATTGCTGCAGCGGGGGGTGTCTTAGGGGTAGGGCTAGGGGTTGCGATCGCTGGCATAGCGGCGACGCTATTCGACTTTCCGTTTGTGATTGCGCTCTGGGCGATCGCTTTGGGTGTGGGGCTCTCTTTTGCCATTGGCATCGTAGCGGGTGTGATTCCTGCCCGCAGCGCCGCCAAATTGGACCCGATTATCGCTTTAAGAAGTGACTAGCAGGCGTCATCATGACCACTATGATTTGGATGGAAGGGATTCGTAAAACCTACCGATTGGGTGAAGTGGACGTGCCCGTGCTGAAGGGCATTGATCTCACCATCGAGGAAGGCGACTATATCGCGATTATGGGAGCCTCAGGGTCAGGTAAATCGACGCTGATGAACATCATTGGCTGCTTGGATCGTCCCTCGGCTGGCCACTATGTCCTTGAGGGGCGCAACTTAACATCACTGAACAATGAAGGACTCGCCTACATTCGCAACCAGCGGATTGGTTTTGTATTTCAGCAGTTTAACCTGCTGCCTCGCTTAACAGCGTTAGAAAACGTCATGCTGCCGATGATTTACGCGGGTGTGGCTCGCATCCAGCGGCAGCAGCAGGCGATAGCGGCTTTAGTGCGGGTGGGACTGGGCTATCACATGAGCAACCGGCCTAGCCAACTTTCGGGCGGACAACAGCAACGGGTGGCGATCGCTCGTGCCCTGGTCAATCGTCCGGCGTTGGTTCTAGCTGACGAACCTACGGGCGCGCTCGATACCCAAACCTCGCACGAAGTTATGGCTCTCCTCACCGAACTCAATCGCCAGGGCATTACCGTGGTGATTGTGACCCATGAGTCTGATATTGCCGCGCAAACTCGTCGCGTGATTGATG
>JBCBJE010000643.1:0-3812 GCA_038523735.1 Cyanobacteria bacterium J06626_18
GTTGACAGTGCCCGCGATAGAGATAGCACCATTTTCCCTAGATTCTGACATAGGTTTCGTCCATCTACCAGATGCGACCGAACGTTCGCTGACGTTTGATTCGAATGTGCTCAGCAAAGTCAGCCGTAAATCGCTCGCTCCAATCGCGCACCGTTTCATGGGTAAAGTGAAAACCTCGTAGCGAGAAAGGTTCCGCCACATCGCGATAGCTGAGTTTGAAGCGTAGGCGACAATAAAGTACCTGGAAGACAATGTCAGTGGGCACCTCAATGCAGTTGAAGGGCGTGCCGGTCCGCTCGTTGAAGCGGCGCGACAGAAATAGAGCGGATAGCCCAGGCTGGTCATCTGGTTACGGCGAGCACGAGTGTCTTCGGACTGGCAACGAGGGCAGCGCATGGAGCAGGCGGGGACTCAACGGTGTCTCAGTCTACCGCTCAACTGACATTACGTGACACTCCTGAGTAGTCAGTTCTGACACTTAGCCTTCGACATCATCGGTGACATTCACGGCTGCTGTGATGAAATTGCTTTATCCATCAGGCAGTTGGTCAGGGTCAATCCCTTGCGATCGCAAATATGCCTCCAGCCGATTAGCCCGCAGCTGTTCTTGCTCAGCTCGTTGCCGCTCTTGCTCGGCCCGCAGCTGTTCTTGCTCAGCTCGTTGCCGCTCTTGCTCGGCCTGTTGTTGTGCTTGCTCGGCTCGTTGCCGCTCTTGCTCGGCCTGTTGTTGTGCTTGCTCAGCCCGCTGCCGCTCTTGCTCGGCCTCTTCCGCACTCCATAGCAGCAAGTTACCGTCCGTATCCCACCAGCGGAGCCAGTTAATGGGCTGGGCCAGTCGTTCGCCATACCAAACGCCTAAAAAAAGTTCTAACTCTGGAATCCAGACTCGACCTTCGGCAGTGGGTGTCTGTAAAATGTAACCCTGATTTCTGAGGCAGCGAACTTCCAAGGTTGCTTCTGCCGTGTCGTAGATGACATAAGTGGGTACCTGCAAAATTTGCTCGTAGAAGTAGAGCTTGCCATAGGGCGGTGTTGAACGCAGGGAGAGTTCGCTATTGTCCTCGGCGGAGAGAAACTCCATGACAACGCTGACGGGATCGCCCTCAAGGTGTTGCGTGTAGCTACGTCGCACCACCTGCGGATCAATGGGATACACCTTAGGGACATAAAACCAATCCGGTGCTTTCACAACTGTTTTACCCCGGATATTGGCAACCAAGCCAAAGTTAGAACCAATTAGCATATCGGGCTGAATACGTTGGGCTGCATCCAGCGCATCGGTTAAGGCTGCAGCTAGCGGCGGCTGGCGAATGTTCTCCACTGGATCATCTGGTAGTGAATAATCAGCGGGAAGGGGCTCCCACGTAACCAGGGGTTGGCTAAGTTGTGCCTGAGCTTGCACCATACTTTAACTAAACCTCCACAGTCTCAACGTTCACCCAGGACTTCAACAACGCTATGCATTCTGCTGCCGGAATCCCTTCTGCCATTGCAGTCACCAGCGACTCATAGGCATCTGCGTGTTTATCAAGCAGACTCTTGGCTTGCAGTACTGCCCAGCGTTGACGCACCTGCCCCTCTTGAAAAGGACGCTGGAGCTGTTGCCAGAGAATCCCAAACTTCTGGCGATCGTCTTGCCCACCTTTGGCTTCACCATAGACCTTCTTTTCAGCTGCAATGCCTGCCATCCACACTGTGCAGTAGCGGTTCAGTAATTGAGCCGAAATTTTGCCCGCGGCCAAGGGTTCTTCCAGTGCTGTTGTATCAAACTGGACGCCGCCGATTCCTGGTAGTCCTTTGCGCCAAGCCTCCCAAGCCGTGAGTGTGTAGTCTGTCACGGGAATGTTGAGCAGGAAAGCCACTAGAAAGTGTCCTGCCTCGTGGTGCAGCACCCGCTGTCGTTCTTCTTCGAAAAATCGAGCAACGCCATTGGTTAGAAGATTACCAATCGTACCGTTCCAGCTAGCTTGGTCTAAAACCGCGATGCTGAGAATGGCCGCGATCGCCACCACAGGTACTGCTTGGGGAATTTGCAGTAGAGGGCCTAATAGCGTTGCCATCGTCACCAAAAAAATAGTGATCGCGACCAAATTCAACGTCAATTGGCCCATAGTTCAAACATTCTCCCCAACAAAGTAGGCGATCGCTTAACTAACTTTAGCGATCCTGTCTCTTTAGCCTAACGGTCTTGGTAGAAAGTTTCCAAGCTATCGGAGTCGCCAACAAACCGCCAATGCCAGGGCTCGTACTGAATATTCTGCTCATTCCCTTCCGGGAAGGATAGCTCAAAGCTATGGGCCAGAGCATTTTGCTCCAGCCACTGGAAGGCAGGCGTTTCCTCGAAGCGGATTTGCAGATCGGTGTCTGGGTAGTTGGCATCGCCAATATCGATCGCATACCCAGTATGGTGCTCGCTGTAGCCAGGAGGCGCACTTACCTCAGCTCGAGCTGCTGCTCCCTGGACCCGGTCTTCCTTCACTTCAAAGAAAAGATAGTTCTGGTCCTCTATGGTGCGAAATCCAGAAATGGGTGCCAAATAAATCCCTTGCGCCCTAGCATCAGCCATCATAGTTTCAAACTTTTCAGCCGCGGCTGGCTGCAGGAGAATCGAACCATTGCTGGCAAGGCTTACAAGCTCCGATTCAGGAGCCTCCTCATAGGCTCGGTGACCCAATATGGTCTTTGCCGAGGTCTGATCGTTGGCAGAAACATCTTGCGTTTGGGAAGTCGCACCTGAGGGTGAAAAGCCGACCATAGGCTGTAATGCTACTGGTATGGGCCTATCGACGCCCTGATAGGTCCACCAGGAGACGACTAGACCTGCGATCGCACTCAATAAACCTACTAAAAACCAAACCACCCAGCGAACCATTCCCGGAAACCGGATGGGTTGTTTGGGCTGAAGCGGGTCGTCCCGTTGAGCTTCAGGAATATCATCGATTGGACTGAAGGAGTTAGGTGCCACAGCTCACCATGTTGTGCAGTTTAACCATTCCGGGGGCTTAACATCGCAGAATTGCCACAATGATGCTGCTGACAGCATTTAAAGCAACCCTACTTAACAGACTTTAATCGTCTGGAAGGCAAAAGCGCATCAAAGTCACCCGTAACCAACCATTACGATCCTTGCTTAAGATCATCTCCATTATCCACGAACTTCCTCGCCCGTCACGGACTTGTGCCAGAGTAACCACAATGCGTCTGTAGGTTTCAGGCGAGTCTGTATTCAATCTCGCGACAGTAGATCTGAAGATCTGAGGTAAGGAAACGCTTCAACGCGAATAACAATCAATAGGAGCAGAATAGCGAGATAATTCCACGATGAGTACAAATGTGCGACGACATCTTTGGACTGAGGTATTAATCGTAGCCCTGATCGGCATTCTTCCCGATCTGCACCGGGCTTTTTCAACGGTCTTGCACCCAGAATTGCGATCGCTCGAAACGCCCTCAAGTTATCTTTTCGGCTCGCTGATTGTTCGAGCAATCTCGGTTACAGCTCCAGTCTTATATCTCATATGGCGAAATAAGGAAAAATTCTCTGATTTTGGCATTAAAAAATTTGCCTTTCTCAGCAATACCGCATTAGGTACGGGACTGTATATTGCTTCATATTTTGCATTTGTGATTATAGGTATGATAACTGTTTCGCTCTTTCCTACAGTGGTTCAGGAAGCATCAGAGAATGCCTATTATTTTCCTACTCACCCTGAGCATCTTATCGGTGTCCTCGTATTCATCGTTGGGGTTGTCCTGAACAGTATTGCAGAAGAGATTGTTATGCGAGGATATTTTATCGAACGGCTTGAGTA